>JAJPYU010000012.1 GCA_021204765.1 Clostridiales bacterium | reverse complement strand
TCAGAAATAATTAGCAGTATTAAAAAAAACCAGGACTTATTCATTCTATAGTTATGTATTGTTATTCAAGTTCATACTCATATTATTTTTATTTTAGGAGTATTTATATGACATTCCTTTGATATATTTACTTCTGCAACAGTATTAGAAATTTGTTATAATCATGTGAAAATCAATACATTATGGAAGAAACCATCTTTTTCACGATTTCTCCTTTCACAGCTGCCTGGTGGAGCCCCTCTCCACCAGAGTTACCGGCAGCATTATCCGCCTGGGAACTATCTCTCCTGCCAGAATATCCGTAAGGCAGCGCACAGTATCCTGAGCCATCTCCAAAATAGGCTGATGTATGGTAGTCAGCTGAGGAGTAGTCAATGTCGATACCATCACATCATCAAAGCCCACTATCTGCATCTGATCGGGTACTTTTATGTCCAGCCTGCGGCAAGCCTGGATAGCATGGGCTGCCAGCATATCACTGCTGGCAAAGATCCCGTCCGTCTCAGGGTGTTCCCGCAGTACCTTTACAAAAAGCTCCACATAATCCATCGCGTCAAACTGGTACTTATAGGTCGTACATTCTATATGCTCGATTTCTCTCTCCCTGCATACATTCACAAACCCTTCTGCCCTCCGGTCTGCCGGCATGGGAATCCCTTCCTGTCCGCCGACATACAGCAGATGCTTACAGCCGCAGTCTGCCAGACACCGGGCCGCCAGTCCACCGCCCTGACGGTTGTCGCATTCAATAGAAGAGGTACAGGCCTCAGCATAGCTCTCCAATGTGATCAGCGGCATATTCACCTTTTTCAGAAGCGATATATCCACGGATCCGCTGCACAGTATCATGCCGGCCACCCGGTTTGCCACACAGAGATTCATATATTCTTCCATTTTTTCGATGTTTTTCTGCGAATTAAAAAGGAGAATATTGTACTCTCTTTTCCGGGCTTCGTTTTCCAATTGATTGATCAGCTCTGAAAAATACGGGTGGCGGATGTGGGGCACTATTAGCCCGATAGTCCTGCTTAAACTGCTGTTCTGCAGTGATCTGGCGGCCTCATTTGGATGATAATGCAGTTTTTCGACCGCATCATGCACTCTTTTGCGGGCATCATCGCTGATGTAACCCCTGTTATTTAAAACACGTGATACCGTCGTCACAGTCAGGCCGGCTTCCTGCGCTACATCTTTCAAAGTAGCCATTTCATTCCTCCGGATTTATAAATATCGGTGCTTGCGGAGCGGAAAAAATCTCCGATTCCCGCTCGGATCAACAATTAATCTGTCCCTCAAGTACCTCAGCTGCAGCTGCTATTGCCTCCGGTACACCATTGGGATTCTTTCCTCCGGCCTGGGCCATATTCGGACGGCCTCCGCCGCCTCCGCCGACTTTCTTTGCCACGGCCTTTATGAGATTTCCGGCGTGAGCCCCTTTCTTCATGGCACCGTCGGTGGCCATGGCCATAAGGCTTACCTTTCCGCCTGTGGCACTGGCAAGGAGCACTACGCCCTCTCCCAGCTTATCCTTTAGCTGGTCGCCCAGGTCGCGGAGTCCGTTCATGTCCACATCCGGCACTGCCGCCGCCAGAAGCTTCACGCCCTTTACCTCCACGACTTTATCCATGATATCACCCATGGAGGACTGGGCTATCTTACTCTTTAAGCTCTCATTCTCGGACATGAGAGCCTTTATCTCCGCCTGCATGTGGGCTATCTTTTCCGTCAGGTCGGAAGGAGTGGATTTCGCCGCCGCTGCCGCTGCATTAAGCTCAGACTCGACATTCTTATAATATTCGAAGACATTGGCTCCGGTCAGGGCCTCTATACGCCTGACTCCTGCCGCCACACCGTTCTCGGAAAGTATCTTGAAAGCGGTGATATCGCCGGTATTTTTCACATGGGTGCCGCCGCAGAACTCTTTGGAGAAATCCCCCATAGAGACCACACGGACTTTCTCTCCGTATTTCTCTCCGAAAAGTGCCATGGCCCCGGTCTTTTTGGCTTCCTCCATGGTCATTACATCAGTTCTCACCGGCAGGCTCGCGGCTATCTCCTCATTTACTATCTGCTCAACCTTCGCCAGCTCCTCAGCTGTCATAGCCTGAAAATGTGAGAAGTCGAATCTGGTACGATGAGCATCCTGATAGGAACCCGCCTGCTCCACATGGGTGCCCAGGACTTCCCGAAGAGCTTTCTGCAGCAGATGGGTGGCTGAGTGATTCTTACAGGTAGCCGCACGGTTTTTCGCGTCAACAGATAAGGTCACTGTCTCACCATTTCTTATCATTCCTGATGTCATATGACCGATATGCGCCACCCGGCCTCCGGCCAGTGGCGTGGTCTCTGTGACGGCAAACTCCCCGTCAGTGCCTTTTATAAATCCTATATCTCCGATCTGCCCGCCCATGGTGGCATAGAAAGGGGTGATGTCCGTGACTATGGTCCCGGCATCTCCGTCCACCAGGACGTCCGCTATGGCCGCCTCATCATCCTCTGTGGCTGCCCGTACCAGAGCCTTTACACAGCCCTCATCTACCAGCTTCTCATAGCCGGTAAATGTGGTGGTAATTGCCGTATCTATCTCATCATACACCGTGGCCTCGTGGCCGGTGTAATTGGTAGTCTTCCTGCTGGCACGAGCCTGCTGCCTCTGATTCTCCATGGCGGCTGCAAAGCCCTCCTCATCGTAGGTGAAGCCTTTCTCAGCCAGGATCTCCTCAGTCAGATCAACAGGGAATCCATAGGTATCATAGAGTTTAAAAGCATTGTCGCCGGAGAGCACCTTCTCTCCCGCCGCCTGCATCTCCTCTTCCATCTCAGCCAGGATGGCAAGCCCCTGATCCAGAGTCCTGGCAAAGCGCTCCTCCTCCTGAGTCAGTACCTTTAATATGAAATCCTTCTTTTCCATCAGTTCCGGATAACCGTCGCAGCTCTCAGTTATGACAGTCATGGCCACCTGAGCAAGGAATGCTCCCTCTATGCCCAGCATCTTTCCATGACGGGCCGCACGCCTGATGATACGGCGCAGCACATAGCCTCTCCCCTCATTGGAAGGCATGATGCCGTCGGAAACCATGAATGTAGCGGAACGAATGTGATCTGTGATGACCCTGATGGAGACATCGTCCAGGGCGTCAGTCTCATATTTCTTTCCGGAAAGCTCACATACCTTGTCCCTGATGGCCTTCATTGTGTCAATGTCAAAGACCGTGTCCACTTCCTGCATGACCACAGCCAGCCGCTCCAGGCCCATGCCGGTATCAATATTTTTCTGGTCCAGCTCCGCGTAGCCGCCCTTGCCGTCACCGTCGAACTGTGTGAAGACGTTGTTCCAGACCTCCATATAGCGGTCGCAGTCGCAGCCCACCCTGCAGTCCGGCTTTCCGCAGCCGTACTTCTCGCCGCGGTCGTAATATATCTCAGAGCAGGGGCCGCAGGGGCCGGCACCGTGCTCCCAGAAATTATCGCACTCTCCCGTCTCGGGATCGCGATAAAATCTGGTGATCTTCTCCGCAGGAACACCCACTTCCTTAGTCCAGATATCAAAAGCTTCGTCATCCTCGCCGTAAATGGAGGGGTAGAGCCTCTCCGGGTCCAGACCCAGGGTCTCTGTCAGAAATTCCCAGGACCAGGCGATGGCCTCATGCTTAAAGTAATCCCCAAAGGAGAAATTACCCAGCATCTCGAAGAAGGTCAGGTGCCTGGCAGTCTTTCCGACATTTTCTATGTCGCCTGTGCGGATGCACTTCTGACAGGTGGTGACGCGCCGCCTCGGTGGGATCTCAGCCCCCGTAAAATATGGCTTTAAGGGCGCCATGCCGGCATTTATCAGAAGCAGACTGTTGTCATTGTGAGGGATAAGGGAAAAGCTCTTCATGGCCAGATGGTCCTTCCCCTCGAAAAACTCCAGGTACATTCTTCTCAGCTCGTTTACGCCGCGGTATTGCATATCTTTGTTTCCTCCATTATTTATATGTATTTGTAAAGCGAAAAGCCCCCTCAAAATGCTTCGCATTTTTCGGTGTCCGTTGCACAGATTTATTTTCTATATATTTACCTGCCGGGATGCCGGCAGCTTAAACTGTCCTGTCCCGACTATATCTATTTAAAGCTGGGCAGCTTAAACTGGCTTTCCTTCCTGTGTATGATGCTGTAGATGAATCCCTTGTTCTCGGGATTCATACGGAGGGGTGCCGGTACCGGGATAACACCTGCCACAAGCGAGGCGATGATCATCCATCCCAGATCATCCAGGGGGAAGAATATCACCCCGAGGAACAGGGCACCTAAAGGCTGCTGGAACATGGTAGCCAACAGTGCGCAGCTTACCACCACGACGGAAACGATCTCGTTTATCCCCATCATGATGGCTATGCCGTATCCGATGGACAGGCCGGCAAAGAGCACCGGGAAAAAGTGTCCGCCCCGCCAGCCGGACTCGATACAGAAATTCGTCAGGAAAAGCTTCACCACCCCTATGATCACCAGCATGTAGGGTATCGCGGCGAATTCCTGATACTGCAGGGTCTGGAAGTCGCTGCCGCCGGAGAACATGACCATAGGCTGTATCGTTCCGATGATACCCAGCACCAGGCCGCCCAGGATCGAGTTCAATATGTGCAGTCTCTTTTCTCTCATTTTGTCAAAGAAGATCGAAGTGACTTTGTGGAATATCAGGTAGAGATACCCGGCTCCTATTCCCACGGCAATGAGCAGGATGATCATAAACCGTTCTTTTAAGTAGATCTCTCCCGACTCCAGCCTGGGAAGGGTAAAAACCCTTCCGAAAATGACATTAAACAACAGATAAATGATGAGGCCGGTGAGGCCTGAACAGATTCCGCAGACCACCTGCTCCCAGCGCTCCCATGTGGGTACCTTTTTAATATTCTCCTCTGAATCAGGCAGCCTGAAGATCTCACGGAGCAGACGCTTCAGCATATATCCGCCGCCGATATAGGGATTGCCGGCCACAAGCTCCTGGGTAATAAATTTACCTACCCTTAAAATATCGACGCCCCAACAGCACAGGGCTATCAATATGCAGACAAGCCCGGCCTCAGGTCCCACGGATCCCCCGAAGAAGATGGGAAGGAACGCGCCTATAACGATCAGGGGCAGCTTCCTGTAAGGATAGCTTTTCTCATCTCTCAGCCTCGAGATCGCCTCACGGATATCATCGGGATACTTGCCCCAGAAATGATGGAACAGGCCTATGACCAGTCCGCCAATGATGCACATGACTATGGTGTAATGTTTAATTGCAAAAAACTCCGGGATGATATCCCAGATCAGGGTGATTCCCACATTTGACCCTTTTAAGTACAGCCATATCAGAGCTCCGATTATTGCGCCGATTATGATTGCAAAGAAAAATGTTATGGGATTGCCGGTCCTTGCTCTCTTCATCTTACCTCGTTATCCTCCAGCAGGTCATCTCCGTCTGCCGCCTGTGTAGCCAGTCGGTCGCAGCGTTCATTTCCCGCCTGTCCGTCATGGCCTTTCACCCATTTATACTCCACTTCGTGAGGCTCCATGGCCTGAAGAAGCCGTTTCCATAAATCAATATTTTTCACCGGAGACTTATCGGCTTTCTTCCATCCCCGCTTCACCCAGCCCTGTATCCAGTGCTGGTTAAAAGCATCTGTCAGGTACTTCGAATCCGAATACAGCTCCACCTGACAGGGCCTGTTCAGCGCCTCCAGCCCCGCTATTGCCGCCATCAGCTCCATACGGTTGTTCGTGGTCCGCCGGTACCCTGCGGACATCTCCTTCTCATGAAGGTTTCCCCTCGAGTCCGTAAACTGTAAAACTGCTCCATAACCCCCGGGCCCGTCAGGATTCCCCCTTGCAGACCCGTCTGTATATAAAACAACTTTTGTTCCCATCTTATACCAACTTACTGCCTTTCACTTGTATCCATACAAAAATTAAAGTATGCCACTATGAAATTCCCCTATGTTTTTGTTATGAGGGCACCTTATGTACGTAAATCCTTCATTATATCATTAGTTTCTTTATAGATATCCTCCGGCTCCACCCCAATGTTGTATTTCCCATTCTCATACCGGATCACCCCATCTACCATCGTGAGGATCACATTTGCCTGACTCCCGCTGTAGACGAGATTTTTAATGATATTGTTCTCCGGCTGCATATTCGGCTGTTTGAGGTCGATGAGTATAAGGTCCGCCTTCTTCCCGGCATCCAGCCTGTCACACTCATCCAATCCCATGGCATGGGCTCCGCCGGCCGTCGCCATATAGAGTATCCTGTCGGCACCAATGCACTCCGCATCCATGGTACTCACTTTCGCCAGGGCGGAGGCAAGGAACATCTCCTTAAACATATCCAGGCAGTTATTGCTGGCGGCCCCGTCGGTGCCTATGGCGATATTTATCCCGGCATCACAATATTTCTTCAGCGGCATAATCCCACTGGCAAGCTTCAGGTTGGACGCCGGACAGGTCACAGCGGTAAGCTTCCTTTTCTTAAATATCTCCACATCCTTATCGTCCAGGTAAATGCAGTGGAAGCCGCCGCCGCCGTACTCGTACATTCCCAGCTCATCGGTGAGCTGCGTGGGAGTCATTCCGTAACGCTCTATACACTCCCGAGTCTCCTTTTCCGTCTCCGAATTGTGCAGATAGACCGGGGACTTATACTTGTGGGCCAGATCCGCTATCTGCCTCATCAGTTCCGGCTTAGTGGTGTACTCGGCGTGAAAGCCTATCATAAAGGAAGTCAGATCACTGGTCTCGTTTACCTTATGATAATTCTCCTCCACCACTGCCGCGCTGCCGCCGAAGCTGTTCACCCCTGAGACCTGCACTGCCCTGAATCCGCAGTCCGCCGCTACTCTGGCGTAGACCGGCGGGAAGTAGCACATGTCAAAGGAGGTGGTGATGCCGCTTGAGAGATACTCCATTATGCCCAACTGCTCGAAAGGGCGGACATTCTCCTCGGTAAGCTTATCCTCCATGGGAAAGCACATGGTATAGAGCCAGTCCTCAAGGGGCAAGTCGTCAGCGTATGAGCGCAGGAAAGTCATGTAAGTGTGGGCGTGGGCGTTCTTAAAACCCGGCATCAGGAGATTACTCCTGCAGTCGATCTCCCGCTCCCACATGATGACATTCATCCCAAGCGAAGCCAGTATCTCATCCGGGCGGCGGCCGTCACCGACATAGATGATGCGGCTTGCCGACACCCAGAGCTCTCCCTGTATCACCGAGAATTCGTCTTCATCATTAAGGATTAATATTTTTGCGTTAAAAAATCGTATATTCATATTATTTTACTTATCTCAGTTATGCTCTCCTCTATAAGCTTGCGGAATACCGGTCCGACTCTGTCCGCCGAAGCCTGAACCTCGGCATGACTGAGCGGGTGCTTCGATATTCCTGCTGCCATATTGGATATGCATGAAATCCCGCAGACCCGAAGACCCATGTGGACTGCCGCCACGGCCTCACAGGCGGTGCTCATCCCCACAGCGTCAGCTCCCATGGCTTTCGCCATGCGTATCTCTGCCGGGGACTCATATGCCGGACCGGTGAACTGGATGTAGGTACCCTCCTTAAGGGAGAGCCCTATGGCGTCCGCCGCCCTGCGCACCGCGCTATTAAGCTCCGGGTCATATATATTGCTC
>JAJPYU010000255.1 GCA_021204765.1 Clostridiales bacterium | reverse complement strand
CAAGACCACTGCGGAAAATCTGGATAAGGGCTTTAAGGAGGTGGCAGGCCTGGCCGAGGAGAAAGAGGAGCTGGAGGGCCTGGTGGATTTCTTAAAAGACCCCGGCAAGTATACCGGGCTGGGAGCCCGTATTCCCAAGGGAGTGCTCCTTGTCGGACCTCCCGGGACAGGCAAGACCCTCATAGCCAAGGCCGTGGCCGGTGAGGCGGGAGTGCCGTTTTTCTCCATTTCCGGCTCGGATTTCGTGGAAATGTTCGTTGGTGTGGGCGCATCCCGTGTCAGGGACATGTTCGAGGAGGCGAAAAAGCACTCGCCCTGTATAGTATTCATAGATGAGATAGACGCCGTGGGACGCCGCCGGGGTACCGGCATGGGCGGAGGCCACGACGAGCGTGAGCAGACTTTAAACCAGCTGTTGGTGGAGATGGACGGCTTCGGTGTAAACGAGGGCATCATAGTCATGGCCGCCACCAACAGGGTGGATATATTGGATCCGGCGCTTATGCGCCCGGGACGTTTCGACAGGAAGGTCTATGTGGGCAAACCGGATGTGGGCGGCCGGGAACAGATCCTGGAGGTTCATGCGAAGAACAAGCCCCTGGCTGACGACGTGGACTTAAAACAGATAGCCCAGACCACAGCCGGCTTTACCGGTGCCGACCTGGAGAATCTCTTAAATGAGGCTGCCATACTGGCAGCGAAGGAAAAGCATTTCTATATCTGCCAGAATGATATACAGAGAGCTTTTATCAAGGTGGGGATAGGTGCGGAAAAGAAGAGCCGCATCATCACGGATAAGGAGAAGCGCATCACCGCTTTCCACGAGTCCGGCCATGCCATTCTCTTCCATCTCCTGCCGGATGTGGGACCGGTATACACCGTCTCCATCATTCCCACGGGAGCCGGAGCAGCGGGTTACACCATGCCCCTGCCTGAGAAGGATGAGATGTTTATGACGAAAGGTCAGATGCTCCAGGAGATCACGGTGTCCCTGGGAGGACGCATAGCTGAGGAGCTGATCTTCGACGATGTGACCACCGGGGCATCCCAGGATATCAAGCAGGCCACCTCCCTGGCCAAGGCCATGGTGACCAAGTACGGTATGTCAGAGGCAGTTGGACTCCTTAATTACGATGATGATGATGAGGAGGTTTTCATCGGACGTGACTGGGGCCACACCAAAGGATACAGCGACGAGGTGGCGGCGAAGATTGATGATGAGATCAAGCGGATAGTGGACGAGTGCTATGCCCGGGCCCGGGAGATCATCGTCGCCAACAGGGATGTCCTTGACAGGAGCGCGAGTCTGCTCCTTGAGAAAGAAAAAATAGGACGCACAGAGTTCGAGAGCCTTTTTGAGGAGGTTTAAGTTATGAAAGACGATTCAGCAAGGCAGTTTTACAATACTGAGAAGTACATTATGCAGACCAGGCCCCTGCTCCACAAGAGCTTTCTCTTCTCCGATGGGACGGCGGATTTTTGCATTCCACCGGAGCCGGGACCGAATGAGGAGGTCAGGCTGCGTTTCAGGACGGATATCAATAATGTAGATCTGGTGGTGCTCCACCACGATGATGAGCGCATAGAGATGAAGGTGGCGGAGAGAGACGATCTCTACGACTATTACGAGGCCAGTGTGCAGCTGGGCACGGAGAAATATTGCTATTATTTCGAGGTTATCACCGGCGTACTGCGCATTTTCTTTGACCGGGCGGGCATAGCCAGGGAGAGAAGATCCCAGTATGATTTCTGTATAGTTCCGGGATTCTCCACCCCTGACTGGGCCAAAGGCGCAGTCATGTACCAGATCTTTACGGACCGCTTCCACAACGGCGATCCGACCAATGACATAGTAGACGGCGAGTATTATTATATCGACCGGCCGGTGAGGAAGATTGACAACTGGGGCAAGCATCCCGAGGAGCTGGACGTGGCAAATTTTTACGGCGGCGACCTGGCCGGAGTGCTGGAGAAGATGGATTATCTGGAGGATCTGGGCGTGGAGGTCATATATTTCAATCCCCTCTTTGTGTCGGCCTCCAACCACAAGTATGACATTCAGGATTATGATTATATAGATCCCCATTTCGGAGTCATCATCGAGGATGGGGGAGAGCCCCTGCCTGAGGGCTGCACTGACAATCGTCAGGCAGAAATCTACAAGAAGCGGGTCACCAGCCTGAAGAACCTGGAGGCCAGCAACGAGTTTTTCATAAAGCTGGTTAAGGAGGCCCACAAAAGAGGCATGAAGGTCATCCTGGACGGAGTCTTCAACCACTGCGGTTCTTTCAATAAGTGGATGGACAGGGAGAAGATTTACCAGGGCAGCAGGGATTTCGACGTGGGGGCCTATGAGTCAAAGGACAGCAAGTACCACGACTTCTTCTCCTTTAAAGCCCCTGACAGGTTCCCGGACAATGACAGTTACGAGGGATGGTGGAGCTTAAATACACTGCCTAAGCTGAACTATGAGGGGAGCAAAGAGCTGGAGGACTATATCCTGCGCATAGCGAAGAAATGGGTGTCAGAGCCCTACTGTGCTGACGGTTGGAGGCTGGACGTGGCCGCTGAGCTGGGCCACAGCCCCGAGTATAATCACCGGTTCTGGCAGAAGTTCCGCACAGCGGTAAAGGAGGCTAATCCCGACGCCCTTATCCTGGCGGAGCATTACGAGGATCCCAGGGCGTGGCTGGGAGGTGACCAGTGGGATACGGTTATGAACTATGTGGCATTCATGGATCCGGTGAGCTGGTTTTTGACCGGCATGGAGAAGCACGGAAATGAGTTCAAGGATTATCATCTGGGAAATGTGGACGATTTCCTCAACTCCATGAGGCATTATATGGCCAGCTTTTTGACCCCTTCCCTCCAGTGCGCCATGAACCAGCTGTCGAACCACGACCATTCCAGGTTCCTGACCAGGACCAATCACAGGATAGGCAAGGCTGCCGACCTGGGATATAAGACGGCTTCCGAGGGTGTGAACAAGGGGGTTTTAAAGGAGGGCGTGGTGATGCTCATGACCTGGCCCGGAGCGCCCACACTCTACTACGGCGACGAGGCGGGGTTATGCGGCTATACTGACCCTGACAACCGCCGTGCTTATCCCTGGGGAGACGAGGATAAGGATCTCATCCGTTTCCACAAAGAGATGATAAGGATACACAGGGGGTCAGCCGCACTGAGGACCGGTTCCGTAAAATTTTTAAACGGAATGAAAAATGTCTTAAGCTACGCCCGGTTTAACCGTAAGGAGCAGTTTGTGGTCATATTGAACAACGACAATTACCCCAACACCATAGACCTGCCGGTCTACTCTGCCTGCATTCCCAGGGAATGCGTGATGCAGCAGGTCATGTACACCACTGAAGATTCCTTTTCAGTAAAGCCGGTGGAGTACAGGGTAGAGGTCGGACATATGGAGATCACCCTGCCCAGATTTTCAGCAGTGGTGCTGAGGCATGAGACAGGAGAAGAATGACATGGAAAAGACAGCATTAGTGATCCTGGCTGCAGGACTGGGGACCCGCTACGGAGGCGGGATAAAACAGCTGGCACCGGTGGGACCCTCAGGTGAGATAATCATCGAATACGCCATTCACGACGCCCTGGAGGCGGGATTTAATAAGGTAGTGTTCATTATCCGCCGGGATCTGGAAAAAGATTTTAAGGATATTATTGGAAACCGTGTGGAGCAGCTCTGTGAGGTGGAGTATGTGATACAGGAACTCAGCGATCTGCCGGAGGGCTATTCCCTGCCGGAGGGGCGCACAAAGCCCTGGGGCACAGGCCAGGCAGTGCTGGCCTGCCGCGGAGTGATAAAGGAGCCCTTTGCGGTCATCAATGCCGACGACTATTACGGCAGGGAGGCTTTTGTGAAGATCCACGGCTTTCTCGTTGAGCATGCCCATGATGAGCATAATTACTGCATGGCAGGATTTATCTTAAAGAATACCTTAAGTGAGAATGGGGGAGTGACCAGAGGACTGTGCACTGTGGATGCAGAAGGTCATCTTACCGATGTGGTGGAGACCAGAGGCATAGTTAAGTGCCGTAAGGGAGCCATGGTGCAGGGAGACGGACGTATTCTCAGGATGGATACTCATGTCTCCATGAATATGTGGGGCCTGACCCCGGAATTCATAGATGACCTGGCGGCAGGTTTTCCGAATTTCCTTGACAGGGCCGGAAAGACAGATTTAAAGGCCGAGTACCTGCTGCCCACCATAATAGGAAATATGGTAAAGCTGGGCAGGGCTACGGTGGAGCTTCTGGAGACAAACGACAAGTGGTTCGGGGTGACTTACGCTGAGGACAGACAGACTGTCGCGGAAGCATTTGCCGGCATGGTGGCTTCCGGAATATACGGATCGCCGCTATATTGATAAGGAAACCGTTGTTTTTTGAGTGATTATGTAGTAGGATGAGATACCAGGGAGTGAGACCGAAAGAGCGGGGCGATACCCACAGGGCACGATGCCCGCTGCATCATTCTTTTTGAAAAAGGCAGGACTAATTTATCATGGTCAGACGAAGAAAGAGGAAATTTGTTGTCTTCATCATTGAGCTGGTGATACTGGCGCTGGTGGTTGCGGCTCTCTATTTCTACCAGAAGGTGGATCAGATAGAGGTTCAGGAGATAGATGAGGGCAAGATTACGGTCAATGAGCTGGATGAGATCACAGCGGAGATCCAGCAGGGATATACCACTATTGCCGTATTCGGCCTGGATAACCGCAGCCAGTCATCGGTGGAGCAGGGAAATTCCGATGTGATCATGCTTATCAATATAAATAACGATACTAACGAGGTTTCTCTGGTGTCCGTATACAGGGATACCTATCTAAATGTGGCGTCCGCCTCATCCTCAGAGTATGAGTTCAGGAAATGCAATTCGGCATACGCTTACGGCGGAGTGGAGCAGGCCATCACCATGCTGAACCGGAACCTGGATCTGGATATTGACGATTATATCACTGTGGATTTCCAGGCCGTGGCCGATGCCATCGATATTCTGGGCGGTGTGGACATAGAGATAGAGGACAACTCGGAGCTGAAGTATTTAAATCAATATATTACAGCCACCAACAAGATACTCGGCACCAGTTCATCGCAGGTAAGTTCTGTGGGCCTGCAGCATCTGGACGGCGTTCAGGCCGTGGCTTACACCAGGATACGTTATACCTCCGGTGGAGATTTTAAGCGCGCATACAGGCAGAGAGTGGTGATCAAGGCCATGATGGATGAGGCTAAATCGGCCAATTTCTCCCAGTATACTCAGCTGATAGATGCGGTCTTCCCGTATATTTCCACGGATATGACCCAGGCACAGCTGCTCTCCATGGTTCAATCCGTCTTAAATTATGATATATCCGGCAGCAGGGGCTTTCCCTTTGAGAAGACTACTATTACCATAAGCGACAGTGTGGGGAGTGTCGATGTCCCCTGCGACCTGGTCACCAACGTGAAGGAGCTGCACGAGTATCTCTTTGAAAATGAGGAGTACACGCCTTCCGCCACAGTGCAGGAGTACAGTGATTATATAATCCAGATGACCGGCAAGACAACAGCGGATGCCATAAATGACGAGTTCTCAAATGAGGATGGTTACGAGGAGACTGAGGATATTACTGACACAGAGTCGGAGGCAGAATGATCATGAAGAACAACAGGATAGCTATCGCACTGGGACACAATGCTCTGGGGACTACACTCCCGGAACAGCAGAAGGCGGCAAAGGAAGCCGCAAAGGCTATTGCGGATCTGGTGCAGGATGACTGTGAGATAGTGATCACTCACAGCAACGGCCCTCAGGTGGGAATGATCCACGCTGCCATGTCCGAGTTCCACAAGTTCAACCCGGAGTATACTGCCACGCCCATGTCAGTCTGCTCGGCCATGAGCCAGGGGTATATCGGCTACGACCTGCAGCAGGCCATAAGGAGCGAGCTGGTGAGCCGCGGGATATTCCGCACGGTCGTCACGGTGCTGACCCAGGTGACGGTGGATCCTTATGATGATGCATTTTATGATCCTGCGAAGATCATCGGCCGTGTCATCACAGCTGCCGAGGCCGAAGAGGAGGAGAAGAAAGGCAATCGCGTGACCCCGGTGGAGGGTGGATACCGCAGGATAGTGGCGGCACCCACGCCCATGGAGATCGTGGAGCTGGATGCCATAAATGCCCTGATGGACGCGGGCCAGATCGTTATAGCGGCCGGCGGGGGCGGCATTCCCGTGCTGCAGCAGGACCATAAGCTTAAGGGCGCAAGCGCAGTCATTGAGAAAGATCTCATAGCGGGTCTTTTAGCCGATGGGGTAAATGCGGACAGGCTGATCATTTTAACGGACGTGGACTGCGTGTACCACGATTTTGGCACGGACAGGCAGGAGCCCATACACATGATGACGACAGGACGGGCGAGGGAATATATGGATGCCGGAGAGTTCGGACTGGGGAATATGCAGCCCAAGGTGCAGACGGCCATAGAGTTCATCGGGGACAATAAGGACAGGACTGTGCTTATCACGAAGCTCTCCAGTATAAAGGAGGCTCTGGGCGGCCAGACAGGGACCGTGATAAGAAGATAATGAAATTTTAAAGGGTAATGTCCTGCGAGGCACTGCCCTTATTTATTACAATCATTAGTCTGCAAAAGCGGACACAAAATAATATTTTTAAAGGAGGCAGGGTATGACTTACATCAGAAAGACAAAGATTATCTGCACACTGGGACCGGCCACTGATAACGACGAGGTTTTGAGGGAATTAATGAAATCGGGGATGAATGTGGCGAGATTCAATTTTTCCCATGGTACCCATGAGGAGCAAAAGGTAAGGCTGGACAAGCTGAAGGCTATGAGAAAGGAGTTGAAGCTGCCCATAGCGGCTCTCATGGACACCAAGGGGCCTGAGATCAGGTTAAAGCAGCTTAAGGGCGGCAAGGCAGTATTAAAAGACGGACAGATCTTCACCTTTACCATCGGGGACGAGCTGGGAGACGAGACACATGCGGCTATTTCTTACGAAGATCTGTATAAGGACGTGAAGGTGGGAGACCGCATCCTTATAGACGACGGGCTCATCGAGACTGAGGTGCTCCGCATAGACGGGACTGATATTGTCTGCCAGGTGGACAACGGCGGCCCCATTTCCGACAGGAAAGGAGTGAATGTGCCCAATGTGGCTCTTAATCTCCCCTATATCAGCCAGAAAGACCATGATGACATAGTTTTTGCCGTGGAGCAGGGATTTGACCTTATAGCCGCTTCATTTGTCAGGACGGCGGATGATATTAAGCAGATCAAGGATATCCTGGAGGAGCACGGCGGTGAGAAAATCCGCATCATAGCAAAGATAGAGAATAAGCAGGGTGTGGACAATATAGACGAGATACTGCGTATCGGTGACGGTGTCATGATAGCCAGAGGCGATCTTGGTGTGGAGATCCCCCTGGAAGAAGTGCCGATCATCCAGAAAATGCTTATCGAGAAAGCTTATAATTCCGGCAAGCAGGCGGTCACGGCCACCCAGATGCTGGATAGTATGATAAACAGGCCCAGGCCCACCCGGGCAGAGGCGACGGACGTGGCCAATGCCATCTACGACGGCACCAGCGCCATCATGCTCTCCGGCGAGACGGCTGCGGGGAAATATCCGGTGGAGGCTCTTAAGACTATGGTGAAGAT
>JAJPYU010000109.1 GCA_021204765.1 Clostridiales bacterium | reverse complement strand
GATTTGCCCTTCGGGTCAAAGTCGGACCCGCCCTTGCCGCCGCCTATGGGAAGACCGGTAAGGCTGTTCTTGAAAATCTGCTCGAAGCCCAGGAACTTGATAATGCCCAGATATACGGACGGATGGAAACGAAGGCCTCCTTTGTAAGGTCCGATGGCGTTGTTGAACTGTACGCGGTAGCCGGTATTCACCTGGACCTGGCCGCTGTCGTCAACCCATGCCACGCGGAACTTGATCTGTCTGTCGGGCTCGGTAATGCGCTCCAGGATAGCTTCCCTGCGGTAAAGCTCCTCGTTGGCATCCACTACCGGGCGGATGGACTCCATGACCTCCTCGACAGCCTGTAAAAACTCAGGCTCTGAGGCGTTCTTTGCCTGTACTCTTGCGAGTACCTCATCAACGTAACTCATATTTTTTCCTCCTTAGTTAGATGATACATCAACGAACTTATTTTATTACTAATCGGGAATTTTATCAAGTCCCGATATAGTCACATTGTGTGAACCCATTGTGTTACTTTTCACACGGTAGCCAGTGCAGTTAGATGAATGCTTTAAGCTCGCTTGAAATCAGGCATATAACTGCACTGACTACCTGTGAAAAAGGTAACCCCTTATGAACACAATTTACCTGTTCTTCCCGCACCGGCAGGGGAATGACTGGCGCAGTGATGAGGTGTTATGTAATCCTACACATTCATCTCCCCATCAATATGCTTTTTTAATGCACTGAAAGTCTCGGGGCTTAAATTGTGCTCGATACGGCAGGCGTCATCTTCCGCAATCTTCTCATCCACACCGATATAGACCAGCCATTTCTTCAGGAGCAGATGCCGCTCATATATGCTGGAGGCAATCTCCATTCCCGCATCCGTCAGAGTGATGAACCCGCTCTCGTCCACATTGATGAAGCCGTGGGTGCGCAGATTCTTCATGGCCACAGAGATGCTGGGCTTAGAGAAATTCATCTCGGTGGCAATGTCGATTGACCGTACTACCGGTCTTACTTTGCTAAGCTTTAAGATACACTCCAAATAGTCCTCTGCTGACTGGTGTATTTCCATTTCTTTTTTGTTCTCCTCCTGTCTTTCTCCCTTTTACTGTGAACAAGCAGCCCAACACCCATGCGCAATCTTCTACGCTTCGCTTCGGTCCGCGCTAAACAGACGTCCCCCGGACGTCTAGCGCCGTCTGCTTTGCAGACTTTCCCGCTCCTTTCGGAGCTAAGATTGCTTATGTGTGTTTGGGCTACCTGTTTCACAGGTAGCCAGTACACTTATATATGCTTTCAAACAAGCTTGAAGCATCCATATAAATGTCCTGTCTACTTGTTCACAGTAGCCTTATTTTTCCAGGTTTGCAAATTTCGTATACTGAGGCAGCCACACCAGATTTACCGTCCCTATGGGACCGTTCCTCTGCTTGGCCACATTGACCTCGGCTATGCCCTTATTATCTGAGTCCTTATTGTAATAATCGTCCCTGTAAATAAACATGACAACATCGGCATCCTGCTCTATGGCCCCCGACTCGCGAAGGTCTGAGAGCATAGGCCTGTGCTCCGGGCGCTGCTCCACTGCACGGGAGAGCTGTGACAATGCCAGCACCGGGACGGAGAGCTCCCTGGCAATCTGCTTTAGGGATCTGGAGATATCTGATATTTCCTGCTGCCTGGAATCGCTCCTGCGGGAAGATGAGCCCATGAGCTGCAAATAGTCAATAATGATCAGCTGTATGTCATTTTCCAGCTTGAACTTCCGGCATTTGCTGCGAAGCTCCGAGACCGTGATACCCGGGGTATCATCTATGATAAGCTTTGAATTCCCTATGACTCCGGCACCCTCAATGAGCTTCTCCCAGTCGGAATCGGAGAGATTCCCATTCCTGATCTGCTGTGAATCCACCTTTGCCTCCATTGCAAACAGCCTGTTTACCAGCTGCTCCCTGGACATCTCCAGGCTGAATATGGCCACCGGCAGATCCTGGTGAAAAGCCACATACTGGGCAATATTCAGGGCCAGAGCCGTCTTGCCCATGGAAGGGCGGGCAGCAAGGAGTATCAGATCTGACTTTTGCAGCCCTGACAGCCTATAATCCAGATCTGTAAATCCCGTAGCCAGGCCGGTCACATTACCCTGTACCCTCGACGCCTGCTCTATGCGGTCTAAGGCCTCCATCACTATCTCACGGATTGGCACAAGATCACTGCCCGTCCGGCTCCGGAGCAGGTTAAATATCCGCTTTTCCGTATCCTCCAGAATATCGCCCAGGCTGTCGTGTCCCAGATAGCAGGCATCCGCTATGTCCTCATTGGTACGGATAAGCTTCCGCAACATAGACTTTTCCTGAACAATCTGAGCGTAATATTTCACATTGGCTGAGGTAGGCACCGCCGTGACCAGCTCTCCCACATATTCCAGGCTGCTGATCTGGGGAGGGACATCCTTTTCCCTGAGGGCATTCTGGAGGGTGACCACATCCACTGCCGCACCGGAATTAAAAAGCTCCGTGATGGTCTCAAAAAGTATACCGTACTGCTGATGGTAGAAATCATCCTTTTCAAGAAGCTCCATTGCGGCCAGTATGGCATCCCTGTCCATGATCATGGAGCCTATGACAGACTGCTCTGCCTCAAGGCTGTGAGGCATTATGCGCTTTATCAGTTCTTCCTCTGCCATGAAATATCCTCCGGTCCCGGGCCTCGCTCACCGTTACACAATTTACTCTCATCCTCGCAGCGCCGGCAGCAGAATGCCCGGCGCAGACCTTAAAGGTGACCACTCACCTTTACTCTGAGCGTGGCTGTCACTTTCGGGTGCAGCCGTATGCTGATCTCATAAGTGCCCAGGGACTTGATAGACTCCGGCAGCACCATCTTCTTTTTGTCCAGCTCAATACCTAACTGTTCCTTTGCCGCCGCGGCGATCTCTTTTGTGGAGACGGAGCCAAAGGTTTTGCCGCCCTCACCGGCACGGATCCTCACCTCTACGCTCTTCTCCGACAGGTCTGCCGCCAGCTGCTTTGCTGCCGCAAGCTGGTCTGCTGCCGCTTTCGCCGCTCTCTGGTCACGGAGCTTCAGGTCGTTGAGATTCTTCGGCGTGGCCTCCACCCCCATCCCTTTGGGAATGATCATATTCCTGGCATAGCCATCGCTGACATTCACTATATCATCCTTTTTACCCAGGGACTTCACGTCCTGTAATAAGATAACTTTCATCTGATCACTCTCCTCCTCTGTCAATCATCTCATCGATCATATCCATTATGGTCTGTCTGGCTTCATCCACCGTACATCCGGTCATCTGCGCACCAGCAGAGGAAATATGTCCTCCTCCTCCAAGCTTCACCATTATCTTCTGTACGTCTATCTCATCTATGGAACGGGCGCTGATATAGACCTTTCCCCCATACTCAGTCAGAACAAAAGAAGCCTTTATTCCTATTATATTAAGCAGCTCGTTGGCCGCCTGGGCGCAGGCCACGGTAGGGCTCTCTATATTGTCCGCCGGGCAGATGCTGATGGCGTATGCTCCGCGGTAAACCTCAGTGTGTACTATGGCATCCGCCCTGGCCTTGTAAGCATTAAGGTCATTCCTCATCAGCTTCCTGACCCGGGTGGTATCCGCCCCGCATCGCTTCAGATACGCCGCCGTCTCAAAAGTGCGGACCCCGGTTCTGGTCACGAAGTTATTCGTATCCAGCAAAATGCCGGCGTAGAGGGCGTCTGCCTCCGCATCAGACAGCTCTATGTCCTCATCGAAATTCTGTATCACCTCAGTGGTCAGCTCACAGGCTGAGGAGGCGTAGGGCTCTATATAAGAGAGATCCGCATTATCTATGGTCTCCGAGCCCTGGCGGTGATGGTCAAATACCACCAGGGAATCCGCCATGTACAGAAGCTTTTGGCACTCAGTGTAGGAGGGGCTGTTGGTATCCACCACCACCAGGGCTGTCCCGCTGTCCGTCAGTTCCATGGCTCTCTCACCGGTAATGATCATATCCCCGGGATAGCCTGCCTCCGTGCCGAAGCAGTCCAGCATGGGCTTTAAGGAGGTGGTCACCGTACCCAGGACAATGTAACTCTCCTTTCCCAGCTGCCTGGCCGCACAGTATATGCCGACCGCAGCGCCAAAGGAATCCATGTCCGCTATCCTGTGTCCCATGACCAGGATGCGCTCGTGGCTGATAATGATATCACGAAGGGTTGCCGCCTTATACACGGCCTTTCCCCGGGTACCCCGCCCCGCCCGGTGCTTCTTTATCGCCTCGACAGGCAGCTGCCCTGTGACTCCGGTGTTTTCTTTTATATTATTATCCTGATCCACAGCTCACCCCGGGAGTCCTCTCCCGACACGCCTTTCTTTTAAACGCGTTTTTCGGTTGGTAATTAGAAGTTAGTATAACACAACTTTAAGAACCTGAAAAGGGGCTAAGCGAATTTCTGCTCTCACCCCAGCCCCTTCAGGGTTACATTTCAGACGTCAGCCAGCTGACGCCTGAAATGCAACTGCAGCACCCGCATTCGCGGTCATTTTTCAGATTTAGTTTAAATAGAAGAGCTCGTCTTTTCTGTCTTTCTTGTCCAGAAGCATATTGTACTCCACACAGTTGTACTCGTGGAGCAGGGTCTCAAAAGGCGTCTCATCGTTGGCGGAATAACAGGTTCCGTCGGCATCTTTATAACCCACAGTATCGATGACAGGCACCGTCTGGTAGACTGCCGCCAGGTATTTATCATACTGTGTCATGGGCAGGCCTGCCGTCTGCTCCAAAAGCACATGAAGATAATTGGAGGAAATATTGTCCACTTCTGCTTCCTCTATATCGTAATTTGCCCAGATGATAAAGGGCGTCTCATAGCGCAGCTGCTCCTGTTCGGTAGTCAGCTCATCCAGGTCACTGCCGAGAAGCTCCTCATAAAAGGCCGTCTCTACGGAAGGCAGATGGTCTCCGAACATGCAGATGACAGTGGGCTCGTCCACGTTGGAAAAGTACTCCACCAGGCTCTCGAAGGCGGAATCCGACTCCTTTACCAGGGAGAGATAGCGGTTCGCCATGGGGTACTCGCCCTCCATGTTCGTGATGTAGATCTGCTGATTGAAATTGCTGTACGAGACGGTGTATCCACCGTGATTCTGCATGGTCACGTTGAAGATGAAGAAAGGCTGGTCAGGATCCCGATCCTCATACATATCCTCTATCATGCTGTAATCATACGCGTCACTGATAAAGCGCCTGAGAAGCATATCCCCGCCGTCGGCATAGCGCTCCTTCAGATTCTCCTCGTACTCTGTCACATTTGAAGTGGACTCGTACTCATCCAGGATATCCTCGTCCACTATATCCTCCAGACTTATGAAATCCGAGAACCCCAGCAGAGGATAGACGGTAGACCGGTTCCATCCATCCCTGTAATAGGGATGCAGGGCCACATGGGAGTAACCCAGGCTGATCAGGGATGAGACAATGGAGGGAGTCTCCTTCTTTATGTAAAGCTGGTACACATTACAGCCCGAAGGCAGAAAAGCTATGGTGTCCCCCGTCAGGGCCTCGAACTCGCTGTTGCTGGTCCCGGCACCGAATACAGGCACGGACAGGTAGCCCTTTATGGTATTCTCAGTGAGATTATGTATGAAAGGCATGTAATCCTCATTGGTCTCAAGGTCTCCCATATTCCCCAGGTCTGCAAAGGACTCATTCATTATATAGATGATATTCGGGTAGTTGCCCTCTGTGGCAGTGGCCACATAGTCATCCTCGCCGGTGAGGATATTGAGGGAGGTGTCGCCCTCCGGATCCACTCCGTAATCTTCCAGGGTGTCGTATACTATATCCTCCACTTCCCCCGCATCGTATCCGGAAGGCTTGCGCACTTTCAGATACTTGGTGTTCAGGCAGAAATTAAAGAATGATCCCGTCTTGTGATAGCCTCTGGCCTGATTCCAGAAGTCCGGCTTGTACCCGGTATTTGCGGAAAAATCCGTGAAGAAAAATGATATAAGTATAACAGCCAGATATGCCGCGCACGCACATTTCCAACTGACCTTATACTTGAGCTTTTTGGGTCTCTCACTCTTTATGTGCTTATTTATCAGATAGATCAGGAAAAATATAATGGAACCCAGGATGATTTCCCAGCTCAGGGCAAAATCATAGCCGTCAGCGACGCTCAGTCCCGTCTTCGCACTGATGATATCTGCCGGCAGGAAAGGCGTGCCCCTGAAAAGCTCAATAAAATAATTAACCAGCGCCCAGACATAAAGAACGATATTTATTATGAGTCCGGTCAGATGATATCTGCCGGAGATAAGCCAGATTATCAGGTAGAATACCAGGTAGATCAGATAGTTGGATATGCCGGTCTTTACGGAGAAATTCCATATGAATTTATCATTAAAGCACTCCACCATCTGCATCGTGAGTATGGGCATGATAAAGAAAAAGATGGTGTTCACCAGCATTTTATATCTGTCATTCACACTGGCTCTGACTGCAATAAGCGGCCAGGCGGCAATGCCGCCGATAATGGACAGGGCTAACAGGATAGGCCCAAACTCCGTCTCCACATCCTCTCCCAGATATAATTTCCAATGTGCAGCGACAAATATGATGATAAAGGCCGTCACTGCCGTGGCCAGTATCTTTACTTTCTTCCCGCAAAATTCAAAATGCATAATTATATGCCTCCCTCAATAAGGCAGGAGGCGGCAAACCGTCACTGCCCATCTCGCGGGTTCGCACCAAATCAACTCTCGCGAGCCCTGTGTATAGAGCGACAGCAGACACCGGGTGTCCCCAGCGCCTGCTGCTTAAAAACACTTATGAAATTTCTGACATTCAGATTGCGCCTGCACAAGCTGCACACAGATGCGTCAGGTCTCAATCTGCGATGTACGGCATAAGAGCCAGATGACGGGCTCTCTTGATAGCCGTGGTGATGGCACGCTGATGCTTCGCACAGTTGCCGGTAATCCTCCTGGGAAGGATCTTGCCTCTCTCGGAGACGTATCTCTTTAATTTATTAACGTCCTTGTAATCAATTACATTGTCCTTCCCGCAGAAGACACATACTTTTTTCCTCCTGCGTCCTCCCCTCCTCTTCATGGGGGAGTCATTTCTTGATTCTCTGCTGTATGCCATGATCTGTTCCTCCTGGTCTAGTTGAACGGCAGCTCCTCGTCAATGCCGTCCGGAATATTCATAAATCCGTCGCTCACTGCGTTCTCCGGTGTGGGCCTGCCGCCCTGGCCGTATCCGCCCTGGCTGTTCGCATTCTTGCTCTCGCAGAACTCGTGATCCTCCACAATGACATCTGTGGTATAGACCTTCTGCCCGTCACGATTGGTGTAACTGCCGGTCTGGATCCTGCCGGTAATGGCAATCCTCATACCCTTGCGGAGATACTTCTCCGCGAACTCTGCCTGACGGCCGAAAGCCACGCAGCCGATAAAGTCTGCGGTCTGCTGTCCGTCGCCTCCGTCCCTGCGGCCTCTTCTGTCAACTGCCAGCGTGTATCTGGCGATGGCCATGGACTGGTCATTCTGTGAGTAACGGATATCGGGGTCTCTCGTGAGACGTCCCATCAATATAACTCTGTTCATATTATCCTCTTTTCTGTCCGGATGCCCACCCCATCTTACTTCTCGTCTTTTCTGAATATAAGATAGCGAAGTACGTGATCCATGATCCGCAGCCGCTGCTCCAACTCATTTGGAGTCTCGCTTACGCCGTCGATCTGCAGGAAATAGTAGTAGCCTTCAGGCATCTTCTGGATCTC
>JAJPYU010000180.1 GCA_021204765.1 Clostridiales bacterium | reverse complement strand
GAGAAAAATAATAACACAATAAATTGCAGAGGGATTATTGGCATGGAAAAAAGGAAATCATATCATGGTATAATATTTGATCTGGACGGCACCCTGCTTGATACAATTGCGGATCTGGCATGCAGCGCCAACCTGGCTCTGGCGGAATACGGATATCCGCCCATTGAGACTTCGGCCTATAAACAGATGGTGGGCTCAGGGATGATGACTCTGATGCGGCGGTGCTTCCCAAAAGATACTCCCGAAAGTGAGTTCCCCGCCATTCTTGACCGTATGCTATACCATTACAGCCGACACTATCTGGACGGGACAGCACCGTATCCCGATATCCCGGATCTGCTTGACCGGCTTAGCCGGGCGGGAATTCTCCTCTGTGTAAATTCCAATAAAAAAGATGCTTACACCAAAGCTCTGATCGAAAGGTCATTTCCTCATATTTCCTTTGTCGAAGTACTGGGTGAAACAGACCATTTCCCCCGTAAACCTCAGCCTGATGCCGCACTGCATCTGGCCTCATGCATGGGCCTTAAACCAGACCAGGTTCTGTATGTAGGAGACTCCGGAGTGGACATTGACACCGGACACAATGCCGGTATGGACACTATCGGATGCCTGTGGGGTTTTCGCGGAAAGGAGGAGCTCACAGAACACGGAGCAATGTATCTGGCCGAAACTGCCAATGGTATTTTTGACATTGCTACAGGAAACCAAATATTTCTGACCAGTAGCTCTCAAGAACATCGTTAGTCGAGCTATATATCTCGTGCTTTGACCCAAATACACGAATAAAGCGAATGTCTCCTCCGGCAGATTTTACCAGCTGCACGAACTTTTCCTGCTCATTGTTGGAGACAGTTTTCTCATCCTCTGCCTGAAACAGCATCACAGGGCACTTTATGGATTTATATCCATGTTTCATAAGATAGGCGTTAAGTCGTCCCGCCTCGCGCAGCCAGCCGTAAGAAGCCCCTGACATCTGAAAGAGAGGCTCCGTTCTCCTCTTTTCATTATAGAAATCGAATCGGGGGCGGCTGGAAGCATTGCCGGTCTCAAAAGTCTCATCATCCCGGTAAGGGTGATGCCCCGCCACATAGCTCTTTTCCATCCCCAACTTACAAAAGCCTGCTGTGACCAGCTGTACTCCGTCCCATGGCAGTCCGGCAGCCAGTGGCCGCATCATGGGTGATGACAGGATCACCTTTTTAAAAAGTTCCGGATGAGAAGCCGCAAGAGCCGCACCTATCCCTCCGCCCATGGAATGCGCCCAGAGGTAAAGCGGCAGACCTTTCCATCGTCTTGAGGCCGCATAAGCCGCCATTCCCAGATCATTCACATATCTCCCATATCTGTCCACATGGACCAGGCAGGGGTCATCCACCAGCCTATAACTCCTGCCATGGCCGCAGTGATCCGGTATGCAGACATTATACCCGGCTTTCATAAACATCCACTCGACTTCACGAAACTTCTCTGCCGTCTCTGTAAACCCGTGTGAAATTACGACGATCCCCTTGGCATGGTCGCAGTCATAGAACTCACAGTATATTTTTGCACCGTCCCTGCGCTTCAAATAACAGATTGTCTTCCTGGCATCCAGCCAGGGCTCGGCCTCTTTTTCCATATATTCTTTATAAAGGTTTTCATCTATGACCGTCTTTATTCACCTGCTTTTTTATCACGCTGCATCCACAATATCCTCACCCGGGTTTTCTCACGTTCTTCCTTGCTGGTAAACATCCTGACCAGAATAAAAGCCGTGATCAGAAGGAACCCTGCGAGCACTCCCGGGTCGCGCACCAGTATGATCATCAGCACTGCGGCCGTTATATAAGTAATGATCAGCTTCATAAAATCCGGAGATATACGCACCACCAGGGTGTAAAAGAGAAATCCGACTATCAGTATTGCCAGCGGCACTATATAAGGCGCCAGCCCCAGCAGTATCCCGAAGGTAGTTGCGTTGCCCTTGCCGCCTTTAAAATGATAATAAGGGGTAAGGATATGTCCTGCCACCGGAGCCAGCATGACCAGAGCCAGGGCCAGATGGCTGTCCGACTGTCCATACCTTAAAAAGAAAAATACCGGGATAAAGCCCTTTGCCATATCGCCGAGAAGGGTCAGCATACCGCAGGCGAAGCCGCCGTTTGTAAAGGCATTTACCGTGCCCGGGTTGGCATCCTTACTGTCTGCAGTTACGTCCTTATTATAAAAAATCCGGGAAAAAACTCTGGCGAATAGTATTCCTCCCAGGAAATAACCCCCGGCAATAAAAATCAACACTCGTATATTCATTTAAATCTGATCCTCGCTCTCACAATCTGTGCATTGTTGTCTTGTTGTAAGATACATTGCTGCCTGTGCAATGAAAATAAATAAATTATGACACAAATAATCTTTATTATATTCATTGAGCCATCTGCCTTTGGATATGGCATTTTGTCTCACCTATGACATCGGCGATGGTCATTTTCCGCATCTCTTCCGGAGGCTTCGCAAACGCTAATCCCCCTGTTTTTTCTTAAAGTATACTATCCATGCGATGTCATTGCAAGTATTACAATACTGTTTACTTTGAAAAGAAAACGGTTATCGGAGTCTCCATCTTATCATGAAAATCACCGTCTTAAAGCGCCTGTGCGGATGCTGCTTTGGCTCAATATACTCATTCTCACCGCATCGGATTAGGACTGCTCTTAGGCCTTGTACTGTATATGAGATATGTAGGCTTCTGGCAGGGTGACGCCGTGGCCGGCTTCACACCTTTCATGGTAGGCGGCGTGTATTACCTCAGCGGACGATGGAAGACCCGGAGATTTGTTATTAAAGAATAAACGGAATCCAAATTTTCATATATTAAAAAGCTTCTTCCAGCTTGCCGCCACCATAATGACAGCTATTATCCCGGAAATGCAGTCTGAGATGGCACCAGCCCAGATGAGCCCGTTTATGCCGACTGCAAATCCCAGTATAAGTATAGCCGGGATCAGGGTAAAGACCTGACGAAGCAGAGTCACGACAGTGGATTTAATGGGGTGCCCCAATGCCTGGAAGAATATACAGCTGGTCAGTCCGGCACCCACCATAAATGTCCCTGCCAGATAATGGCGTATGCATTTTACAGCGAATTCCAGATATAGATCTGACTCTTTTCCGAAGAGACCTATAAGCTGCATCGGGAAAGCCTCAAATATTATAAATGCTCCTATAAGTATGACAGTGCTGACAGTCATAGATATCCTGAAGGCCTGTTTCACCCTGTCATACTGCCCGCTGCCGTAGTTATATCCCCAGACGGGCTGAGTGCCGCTGGCGACACCAAGGCCGATGGATATGGCTATGGTGCAGAACTTCATGGTAATGCCGATGACTGCCAGAGGAATATCCGGACCGTATTTGGAATTCTCACCGCACATGACAATGATATTGTTCATGACGAACATGACCAGCACTATGGAGATCTGCGTGACAAAACTGGGAAGCCCCAGAGTCAGAATCTTTTTTGTTGTCTTTTTCTCCGGTTTAAGGAAGCCCTTCTCCATGTGGACACTGCGCAGGAAAAAGAGCAGGATGATGTAATATACTGCCACAATGGCCTGACCGATGATAGTGCCCCAGGCAGCCCCGGCAACGCCCCAGCCAAACCTGAGACAGAACAGCCAGTCCAGGATGACATTAGTCCCGCAGCCTATGAGCATCCCCGTCATGCTCTGTTTCGGTCGGCCATCGGCACGGATCACCGATGTCAGAGCTCCGTCTATCATGGAAAAGGGAAAGCCAAGTACTATGATGCGGCCGTATTCCATGGCATAGGAAAAAGTGGTGTCGATAGCTCCAAAAGCCCTGCACAGAGGCGGCAGGAATATCTCAAAAAGAATGCAGGAAACCACCCCGAAAATAATCATCAGGGTGATGCAATTGCCCACTCCACGGGAGGCGGCCCCCTCATCCCCGGCACCCAGCCTCAGACTCATATTGGCGGCAGTGCCGTCGCTCAGCATATTCCCGAAGGCGATGATAATGGTTGCGAAAGGGAGGACGATATTGGTGGCGGCATTTCCCAGATATCCTACGGACTGACCTATAAAAATCTGGTCAACAATATTGTAAAATGCCACAACCACCAGGGAAATTATACTTGGTACGGAGAATCTGAGTATGAGCCGCCCGACTTTTTCTGTCCCGAGGGGATTTATAGTATTCTTTGATAAAGCGCTCTGCGGCGCAGCTGAAGATATGGCTTTTTCTGATTTCTCCATGAATCATCACCTCTTGTTAACATGATTTATTCCGGAGGTAATTCTAACACCATCTTTTTTAAAAAGTCCACTTCAATCCTGTAAAGCATTTCAATTTCACATTTCAAACTTTAAAATGTTTGATCTGGACGGGACAGACTTTTTCCATCGCAAACCACAGCCTGATGCCGCACTGCATCTGGCCTCATGCATGGGACTTGATCCGAGCCGGCTTCTGTATGCAGGGGAGTCCGGAATGGACATTAACACCGGACGCAATGCCGCCAGAGAGTTTTCCGGCAGGGAACTGTCGTCATCAAAAAGTCTCCCCTGCACCAAGCACTCCTCTGCTGGTGCGGGAAGAACGAATATCTTGGCAATAAAACATTACCTCAATGTTCCGGTGCCACAAACTTCCTCCACCGCCTCAGCACATCCCTGAGCGGTTCATCCAGATAAGACCATGCCTTGTCCTTGATCCATTTCGGGATTCCATAGGCGGCCTCGGCAATGCTCCCCGCGATGGCCGCAATAGTGTCACTGTCCCCTCCAATGGATATGGCATTGCGGATGGCATCCTCATAATCACTGCTTTCCAGAAATGCGACGATCGCCTGCGGCACTGAGTTCTGGCAGGACACATCAAAACTATAATTCGGACGGATCTCATCCAGTGTCCTGCCCAGGTCATAGCCGTATTCTGTTTCAATGTGCTCCTTGATACGCTTTTTGCATTCTTCCGGGTCATCATTAATCGGAGTCTCATAATCTCCGCAGTACCCTCCAAAATAATAACGGCACATGAATATAACATCTGCTACCGCCATTGCACCTTTGATACCTTCCGGATGATTGTGGGTCACCTCGGCGGAAAGTTTTGCCAGCTCTCTGCCGTTAGTCGGCCACAGTCCCGTCCTGGCGCAGAATCCGCAGTCCATGACCCAGGCACAGGGAGAAACACGCATTGCAGAGCCGTTACCATAGCTGTTATAAGGCTTCCGATCATCCGAATAGATCCAGCGGATAAAGTTCCCGCCATATCCTGCATTCGGGTACATCCTGCCGTATTTTTTCATGGCATCAATAAAATCGTCCCTTTTTCCGCCGTTCATGATGGCTTCCGCAACGGCACAGGTCATAACTGTGTCATCCGTAAACCGACAGCTCCTGCGGAATAACGGAAAATCCTTTGTTTTGATATTATGCCACTCATATACAGAGCCTACTATGTCACCTATTATCGCACCGTACATATTTTTCGTCCTCCTTCATACTTTCGTTGATACTATGATATGATACCAGGGTCAAAAGGTCATACAATGGATGCTTGCATCCAATTGTATGACTTTGGGACCCGCCAAAACATGAGAAAGAAGCAAATTTGACCTTTTTTAGGTCAAATTTAGCGGATTTCGAATGTTTTGAGGATTGCGAGAGTGCGTAGCACGTAGCAATCCGTAGGTATCATACCTTTTGACCTTAGTATCATGATATCACTATAAAAAAGGAATATGGTCGCCTTCCCTGTTCTCCAGGTTATGGTTCATGTGGTTGTGCTGGTGGCCATGGAGATGATACGAATGGCGGAAATAATGATTCCATTCCTCTATTGGGTAATGAAATAATATGAACCTTTCATTTTTATATTCCAATTCGTAGTAATCCCTGATCCATTCGAACAGGGATGTGTCAAAAACCGGGCTGTCCGCGAAACGGTCATGATTGCCTTTTACCAGATAAAGTGTCCCATTCAGCTGAAGGAGCTTTTCAGTGGCAAACTCTGCGCCCTTCATCGTCACATCTCCCAGAATGTACACCTCATCTTCAGGCCTGACCTTCCGGTTCCAATTGTCAATCAGCACCCTGTCCATTTCCGCGGCACTCTCAAAAGGAGGCTCAAACGCCTGACCGAATCGTGAAAACCCGCTAAAATCAAGGGGTTTGGGACTTCGAGGTTGATTACCTTTGATTACTTTTTGATTACTTTTCTGCTATAAGAAAGGAGGAAGCTCCTGTATGTGTGACACTTTATGCCGGAGTTATCCCCACTCATAATCCAAAACGCTTTCAGATTCATCCTTAATAAACCTTTATCAAACACCTGTCAAACAAGCTTACCATACTATCATAATCACACAGAAAAGAAGCTTTGCTGGCAGCCAACATTTCTTTCGAGCTGACACTCTCAAAATGAACAGCATAAGAATTTTTAAATGCAAGACATAATATCAGCCAATTTATCCTGGTTTCGAATATCCAGCTTATTCTTCAGCACCTCCGTGCCCGGATAACAATATGTATTATCTGCCACTCTGCACCCCTTCCAGTATCTTCTGCCGTGCCTCATCGCCAGTCATATCTCCGCTTTTGACAGATCTTAGAAGCTTTAAGTCCTGATCTGTCAAATCCATACCTTCCATGCGTAAACTGGCCTGTACCTCAGCGATAATCTCATCATCAGTATATGGCTGTGTGTAAACAGAAACAGTAAAAGGAACCCTCCCCTGGATAATCAGCTGGTTCAATGACATATTAATGTACGTAGACATATTCAGCCCCAGTTTTCCAAGAATCTCTGTTGCTTCTGATTTTATTCTTTCAGGTGTACGAGCCTGAACTAATCCCATAGTTTCCATGTTATGCACCTCCCAAAATCAGTATATGACATGGTATATATAATGTCAATACAAGCCATCTCAAATCTATTTGGATTTAATAAATGTTTTTTACAACTCATCCATAAGAATCCCATTAATAATCTCACTGGCATTTTCAAGTGCATCTAAAGCTTCCGCCAGTTCATCGGTTCTCTCACTGCCATCTTCATCGTATTGATCCACAACCTGTTCCAGGACATCCCTGACCACATCCAGGTGTTTCGCCACTTCATCCAGATTTAATTCTCTGTTCGCCAACGGCATAAATTCAAGCGTTGATTCCATATGTTTTTCCTCCCGTTTCAGGACATGTATTCCTGAATGCTGCCGTCCGGCCGCACATCCATATAACATTCTGTCAGATTATCATCATCCATAATCTGCAGCACACGCCTCATACCGACTGCCAGATCTTTCTTCTCATACTCATCCCTGGAGATCCAATAAACCTGTCCCTCCTCAGAGCTTTTCAATTTCCCTTCATACGAATCCGCACGGTAAAGCAGTCCCACGTTATGTATACTTTCGCGGTACCAGTGGTAAATGCCTTTTAATATCGGCTGCCTGATTGTCAGTCCTGTTTCTTCCTGCATCTCACGAATGACAGCCTCTGAAAATGTCTCTCCTGCTTCCACATGACCGCCCGGAAATGTAGTCCCACTGTAGCCGCTCCCTATTTTATCCAGCGCCAGCACCATGTCTCCATCGCACAGCATACACATATTCATGAAAACAGCTTTTTCAGACGGATGCTGTTTTTCCGCCTCTTCACGGTTTGTAACTTTGTAGTTTTTCATACCATCTTCAACTCCCATTCCTCATTTGTTATGAAGTATATCACACAGAACTTCCATCTGCTACATATAAATAAATCGGTACAAACCCACCCAGACACCCTTCAACCCCAGAGCTATAC
>JAJPYU010000076.1 GCA_021204765.1 Clostridiales bacterium | reverse complement strand
CGTATTCGAAGAGCTGGGCCACCAAAAAGACCGGGGAGGATTCCCACAGCCTGCAGATGACCGTGTATTCGAAGAACAGGTACCAGCTGGCGCACCTCCTGGAAAAAGGCCACGCCAACCGTGGCGGCGGACGGACAAGGGCCATCCCCCACATTGCGCCCGCCGAGGCCGCAGGCGAGGAGGAACTTAAAAAGCTTGTGGAGAACGCACTGAAAGGGTGATGCCATGACACATGAGGAAGTAGTGGCGATGGTGGCCGGAGCCGGCCTGCCGTATGCCTATGACCATTTCGCGGAAGGTGAGTCGCCTGACCCGCCTTTCATATGTTTCCTGTATCCGGGGAGTGAGAATTTCGGCGCGGATGATATAGCGTATTTCTCAAGCCGGGACCTGGACATAGAACTTTACACGGACATCAAAGACCCGGCACTTGAAGCAAAGATCGAGGAGATCCTGACCACCCATGAACTTTATTTCACGAAGAGCGAGGTCTGGATCGATTCGGAGAAACTGTATGAGGTCCTCTACTCCATGGCGGTGTAGGGGTGATTTTATCTTAGGAGGTAAATGATATGTCAGAAAATAAGGCGAACAAGGTGAAGTTCGGTTTAAAGAACGTTTATTACGCCAAAGTGACCTTTGACGATGACGGAGTGCCCACGTTTGACGTTCCTGTGAGGATTCCGGGGGCGGTGAACCTGTCACTTGATCCCGAGGGCGAGTCCGAGCCCTGGTACGCGGATGATTGCATCTATGTAGTCCTCTCCGCAAACAACGGATATTCCGGCGACCTGGAGATCGCGCTCATCCCGCAGAGTTTCCTTACGGACATCCTGCACGAGGAGAAGGATATAAACGGGGTGCTCATCGAGCAGTCGGACGTGGAGGTGGAGCATTTTGCGCTGCTTTTCGAGTTCAACGGCGATAAGCACAAGACCAGGCATGTCCTGTACAACTGCACGTGCAGCCGTCCGTCCATCGAGAGTTCCACCACCGAGGACACCAAGGAGCCCCAGACGGATACCCTTTCCCTTACGGCGCAGCCACTGGTGAGCGGGTTCGTGAAAGCCAAGACCACGGTCGGAACTTCCGAAGAGGTCTACAACGGATGGTTCGACAAGGTGTATGAGCCCCAGGCCGAGGCGGAGGATGAGACCGAAGATGAGGAGTCCCAGGATTCTTCTGGTGAGGAAGGGAACACTGATTCTTCCAACGGGGAAGAGACGCAGGAGCCTTCCGATGGAAATGATGAGACGCAGGAGCCTTCTGATGATGGCGGGAATTCCGGCGGTGAGGATGACACGGACCTTACTGACGCAGTAGGCTGACGGACAGGGAGGTAATCTGAAATGGCGGTTACGAAGACGATAAACATTGACGGCATCGACACCACTTTCCGGGCGAGTGCGGCGGTCCCGAGGATATACCGTATCAAGTTCGGACGGGATATCTACAAGGACCTCCGCACACTGGAAAAGAGCGTGGGGGACGGTGACGAGGAGAATTCCAACCTTGACCTGTTCAGCCTGGAGATGTTCGAGGACCTTGCCTGGGTCATGGCGAAGCACGCTGACCCGAAGGTGCCGGACTCGCCGGACGAGTGGCTGGAGCAGTTCAACACTTTCTCCATCTACCAGGTGCTCCCGCAGCTCATCGACCTGTGGGGTCTGAACGTGGCAACGGAGGCCGAGGCAAAGAAAAATTTCAAAAAAGCAGCAGGGAAATGACGACTCCGCTTTTCCTGCTGCGCTGCGTCCAGCTGGGGATAAGCATCCGTGACCTTGACCTTCTCACCATCGGCATGGTGAACGATATGTACACGGAGAGCCACAACGATGATTACGATTATCCGGCAGTGGCGTCCCAGGAGCAGATGGACAGGTTTTGATCTGACCATTTATGACAGTACTTAACCCGTTGTCAGATACCGTATCTGACTACCAAAACCCGTACTCAGCTTTATGTACTTAAAATCTGAGTACCGGAAATTGTACTTAACTTTGGGATTTAACGATATTTAAGTACCGGGGATAAGTGGTCATATCTTTAAAAGAAATACACCATGCGCAAAAGGAGGTGGGAGAGTGGCGAACAGGATAGCGGGCATCACCGTGGAGATCGGCGGAGATACCACCAAGCTGTCGAGTGCCTTAAAGACGGTCAATTCCGAGATAAAGAGCACCCAGACACAGTTAAAGGACGTGGACAAGCTCTTGAAGCTGGACCCGACCAACACCACCCTCCTCGCGCAGAAACAGAGGGACCTCACCACTGCCATCGGCCAGACCAGGGAAAAGCTGGACACTTTGAAGACGGCGGCGGAGCAGGCCAACGAACAGCTGCAGAAGGGCGAGATCACCCAGGAGCAGTACGACGCGCTCCAGAGGGAGATCATAGCGACCGAGCAGGAACTTAAAAACCTGGCAGACCAGGCGGCGGAGTCAAACGCGGCACTGTTAAAGATCGAGGCGGTCGGTGACAAGCTGGAGACTGTTGGCTCGAAAGTGAGCGGGGTGGGAAAGACCCTCACCAAGACCGTCACGGCGGCAGTCGTGGGCCTTGGGACGGCTGCGGTGGCGACCACGGCCAGTTTCGAGACATCCATGAGCAAGGTAAAATCCCTGATCAGTTCCTCCTCCGAGGACATCGTCGGGGACATGGAGAAACTGGAGAAGAAAGCCAGGGAGGCCGGAGCGACTACGAAGTTCTCAGCGACCGAGGCGGCGGACGCCATGAGTTACATGGGACTCGCCGGGTGGGACGCCAACCAGATGATAGAGGGCCTTGACGGCATTTTAAACCTGGCGGCTGCGTCCGAGATGGACCTTGCCACGGCATCGGACATCGTGACGGACTATCTGTCAGCGTTCGGCATGGAGGCGGCCCAGTCCACGTACCTGGTGGACCTCATGGCCTATGCCATGAGCAATTCCAACACCACCACGCAGCAGCTCGGCGAGGCGTACAAGAACTGCGCCACCACGGCCACGCAGCTGGGGTGGGACATCGATGATGTCACTGCGGCACTCATGGTCATGGCCGACAACGGTGCGAAGGGCGGCGAGGCCGGAACGGCACTCAACTCCATCATGACCCGTCTGGCCAACAACACCAGTAACTGCACGGACCTTTTATCAGAATACGGCATAGAAGTCTATGACACATCCGGGAACTTAAATGACCTGGGAGGTATCCTCACAGGCCTGCAGGGCATCTGGGGCACCTTAAACGATGAGGAGAAAGCCAACCTCGCATACAAGATAGCCGGAAAGACTGCCGAGTCGGAACTGATGGCCGTCCTCGGAGATTCAACCGGTACCCTCCAGAAATACACCGAGGGCCTCAACAATGCCTCCGGCACTGCCCAGGACATGGCGGACATCATGCAGGACAACCTGACCGGACAGCTGACGATCTTAAAGAGCCAGCTGCAGGAACTCGCCATCAGCTTCGGCGAGATTCTGATGCCTATGGTCAAGGCGGTCGTGGAGAAGATACAGGCACTGGTCGACTGGCTGAACAATCTGGACGAGGGCACCAGGGAGACCATCGTGAAGATCGGGCTTGTGGCTGCCGCCATCGGCCCGCTGCTCGTGGTGGTCGGCGGCCTGATATCCAAGGTCGGTACGGCCATGAAGACCTTTTCAAAACTGGGAAAGAGCGTGTTGAAAGTGGTCGGGCACGTCCAGACCGGCACCGGATCCATCGGAAAACTGGTGGCAGCCCTGGGGAGCGTGTCCGCACCGATTTTGATAATAATCGCTGTCATCGGAGTTCTGGTGGCGGCGTTCGTTACTCTATGGAAAACCAATGATGAGTTTCGTGAGAAGATCACTGCAATCTGGCAGGGGATAAAGGAGAAGGTCTCAGGCTTCGTGGACGGCATCCGGGAGCGTTTTGCGGCCCTGGGTATCGACCTGGGTACCATCGGGGACTTCGTGGAGAAGTTAAAGAACATCTGGCTTGAGTTCTGCAACCTCCTGGCTCCCGTGTTCGAGGCGGCCTTCAACATCATAGCGGCGGTCCTGGGAGTGATCCTCGATGTGATCATCGGACTGCTCGATATATTTATCGGACTGTTCACCGGGAACTGGGAGCAGGCGTGGACGGGTGTCAAGGAGATATTCACGGGCATCTGGGACGGCATCGTGGCCATATTCACTTCCGTCACCAACATGCTCAAAGGCATCGCCGATGTCGTGCTCGGCTGGTTCGGTACCAGCTGGGAGGAGGTCTGGGGTAACATTAAGACCTTCTTCGAGGATACGTGGAACGCCATCGTGAGTTTCTTTAGCGGTATCCTCACAGGAATCCAGACCACGGTGGAGACGGTATGGAACGCCATCACCACGTTTATCACCACTATCCTCACGGGCATAAAGACATTCTTTGAGACAATCTGGAACGGCATCGTCCTGGTGGTGACGACTTACATCAATGCCGTGAAGACTGTTATTACAACTGTTTTCAATGCAATCCAGACGGTGATCACCACGGTCATGAATGCCATAAAGACAGTAATCACCACGGTATTCACTGCAATAAAGACTGCCGTCACCACGGCGGTCAATGCCATAAAGATCACGATCACCACGGTCTTCAATGCGATAAAGACCACCATCACCACGGTGATGAACGCCATAAAGACCTTTGTCTCCAATATCTGGAGCAGCATAAAAAACGGCGTGTCCTCGGCGGTGACGGGAATCTACAATGCCATAAAGTCAGGTTTCCAGACTGCGGTGAACTATATCAAAAACCTTGCATCCAGTGCCTATACCTGGGGCAGGGACATCATCCAGAATCTCATAAACGGCATCAAGTCGAAGATACAGGCGGTGAAGGATTCCGTGACCGGGATAGCGAAGACCATCAAATCCATCCTCGGATTCTCGCTGCCTGACGAGGGGCCTCTTTCTGACGCTGACGAGTATATGCCGGACTTCATGGAACTGCTCTCGAAGGGCATCTCCGGGAACATGGATGAGGTGATCGACAAGGTGAGATCAGTGGCATCCTCGGTGCATGATACCCTTGCGGACGGCTTTGACATCGGCGGGATGGCCTGGCCATCAATGCCGGAACTGGCATATGCCGGGGCGGGCGGCGGCAGCACCGTGAACAACAGGACGAGCAACGTGGGCGGAGTGAACATCGTGGTGAACGGATATGCCGCGAAGGATGACGATGCCCTGGCGAGGACTATAGCTGACAAGATAAACACCATGCTCGATGAGGAGCAGGCGGTGTTCAAGTAAGGAGGGAACCATGCCCGCATCACAGATAGAGACAAGGACGAGGTTTAAGAGGCAGTACCTGGAATTTGACGGCAGGTCGAGTAAGGACTACCTCCTTTTCCTTTCCGGGCCGGGCGTGTATAATTCCCCGGCCCCTGACACGGAGACCGTGAACGTACCGGGGATGAACGGCAGCATCATCCGTGAGAATGCCGCTCCGGGCATGAGGCGGTTCTCCAATGTCGACATAAAATACAAAGCATTCTTTTTTAACGGCCTTCCGGCGAAGACGCAGGCGGTGAAGTCCTGGCTGCTGTCCCCCGCCGGGTACCGGAAACTGAAGGACACATACGCGCCGGGATTCTTCCGGATGGCGGTCTGCACCCAGGCACTGTCCTTTGACGTCACCAGGCAGAAGGCGGCACAGATGGAACTGGTATTCAACTGCAAGCCGCAGCGGTGGAGCGAGGAAGGGCAGAATCCGATAACACTGTCAGAGCCGGGCATGACCCTGATGAACCCGTTCGACTTTTACTCACAGCCCGTCATAAAGGTGAGCGGGGACGGCGGCGGGACAATCACCATCGGGGACAGGAGCGTGGCCATTTATTCCTTTGACGGGGATGTGACCTTAAACTGCGAGACCCAGAACGCATATCTGGCGGACGGGACATTCTGCAACAATGCCATATACTCGGAGGAGTTCCCGCTGCTGGCACCCGGCGTGAACGGGATAGACTGGGACGGCGGCATCACGGCGGTGGAGATAATTCCCAGGTGGTGGACGCTTTAACGAGAGGGGGAGATGCGCATGGTCCCGTGCCTGTACGAGACGGGGGAGACTTTATTTACCACCAACGGCATAGGCAAACTGGCGGACTGCGTCTCCTGCGTGGTAACGGAAAAAAGGAACGGCAGCTTCGAACTGGAGATGGAGTACCCGGTGGACGGGATACACGCCGGTTCACTCATGGAGGGGAACATCATCCTGGCGAAGCCTGCGGACAACAGGGATCCGCAGCCGTTTGACATATACAAAGTATCTGCAGACCTGTCCGGCACGGTGAAAGTGTCGGCAAGGCACATAAGCTACAGGCTCAATTTCATAACCGTATCGCCGACCACGGTGGCCACCGGGGGATACGACCAGGTGAACGAGGCCTTTAAGGCACTGGTGAAGAACGCCGGGGCAGACTGCCCGTTCTCATTTGAGACGGATATAGAGTCCGAGTCTTACTTCGGCATACTGGAGCCCATGTCGATGCGGTGTGCCCTGGGAGGGGCGGACGGATCCCTGCTCGACACCTTCGGCGGTGAGTTCGAGTGGGACTTCTTTAACGTGAGATTTTTAAAGGCCAGGGGAGCGGACAACGGCGTCCGCATTGTTTATGGTAAGAATCTGGCTGATTTCAAACAGGAGAAGGACAGCGGAGATGTGATCACCGGGGTGCATCCGTTCTGGAAAGATTATGAGACCGGAGATATCACAGAGCTTACCGAGAAAGTCATCACCCTCGCAGACACGGATGTGCCATATGAGAGGATAGCGGTGCTCGACTGTTCCGGGGAGTTTGACGAGGAGCCCACCCAGGCACAGCTGAGATCATACGCGGCCTCGCACCTGGAGGGCACGACACAGACGGAGCCGTCCCTCGACATCGAGATTGACTTCGAGCAGCTGTGGCAGTCACCGGATTACGCGGATGTGGCCGAGGCCGAGAGGGTGGCACTGTGCGACACGGTCCACGTGTATGTCTCAACCCTCGGCATGGAGGTGGAGGCGAAGGTCACCGAGACTGAGTACGATTCGCTGCTCGAACGGTACAAGACCATCACACTGTCGAATGCGGTGGCGGCAAGCCGGAACTCATCCCTTGCCCTGGCACTGGCCACCACTTCCCAGGTGAGAAGCCTCATTGCCATGACGGACTCTTCCATCAGGCTTTCCGTCTCCAACATCTACGCCACCAAGGCCACACTGGAGAACAATTACTCCACCACGGTCGAGACGAAATCCCTCATCGAGGCATCGGAGAGCGCGGTGACATTATCCTTCGAGAAAAAACTGGCGGACGATTATTCCACCACGGCTGAGATAAAATCCCTTATCTCGGCATCGGAGGAGGGCATCACACTGGAGTACACGAAAAAGCTGTCCGGCTATACCACGACAGAAGAGGTGCAGTCCCTGATCACCGCGTCCGAGGAGGGCATAGCCCTGACTTACACGAAGAACGGCGAGGTCAGGAGCCAGTTCGCCATGGAGGACTCAAGCATCACGGTGAAATCCGGCGTGATCACTTTCGAGTCCAACTCCATCAGCATCGAGAGTGATAATTTCACCCTTACCACATCGGGTCAGGTCACGGCGAAGGGTTCGTTTACCTCCGGCAGTGACACCACCTACAAGATGGTCATGTCATCCGGCCAGATAAACGGATACTACCAGGGCTCATCGGTCGGGAGCATCACCATGAAAGCATACAGGAGCATCACGATAGACGGTGTTTCGAATGTGTACCGGGGAGTCCTGGTGGAGAGCGAGGACATCAAACTGCAGGGGACTCTGGTGGATGTGAACGCGGATTATTTTTCCGTCAACTATGCGTCCAACAGCTATTATTACGGCGGCACCGGGACCGTCACGATACTCACCGGGTGCGAGTGGACGAGCGTGACCTGCGTGTCGGACCTCAGCATTAATTTCAGCAGCAGCAAGGCCAGCTGGACGAATCTCACGTTCAGCATACCGTCTTCATTTACGCGCCAGACCATACGTTTCCAG
>JAJPYU010000234.1 GCA_021204765.1 Clostridiales bacterium | reverse complement strand
GCTGTAATTTCCGGTACTGTTGATACCATTTCCCGCTGTAGAGACATAAGTCGTTCCGCTTGTCGGCGCGTCGCCGGTCGTCCTGGCAGAACTTGTTCCGTTTGCCTCATCGTAAGCATATCCGTCAGTGATATTGTAATCGAAAAACAGCGCCGGTATATCTATCTTATTTGTCCGGGTGTAGCTGTACTCCAAAAGGACAAGGGTATTTTGAAAATCGGCATTCACGTAAATATACTCGATTTCCTGTCCATTCCCGTCAGTCTCTGTTTTTCCCGTCTCATCGTCAGTATCTTTTGTAAATACATACTGGACATCCTCATCGTATTCTATTTTGGTCCATCCGTTTGCGCCATCAGTAAGATCTGAAGCGGAAGTAATTTCGGGAAAGTCGCCTGAACCATTCCACACCCAGATATTTTTAAGCTTATAATCCTCATCATCCTCCAGTTTGTCAACGACCGCCAGATTGGTGTGAGCGTTCAGGTCATCATAATCATTAGTGTAAATCCTGGTGAAAACTTCTTCTGTATGGGGGATAAACGAATCCGAATCGTATCCGTCCAATTCAATATACTCGATATTGTAAAGGCTGTTCCCGTCTGCATCGCCTATGGCATACCGTCCCTTATTTGTCGGCAATACGGCGTTGCCATAATCATACATATTGTATCCGCTCTCAAAACTATGCGTTTGTTCAGTATCTATGATAGCCAGATTTGTAGTACTGGTCGAAGACGCGCTGTCTGTCGTCTGTATTATCGGCAGTGTCGCATAATACTCTACGGTAAACACCGGATCATCCACGCTGAGAAGCATGATACCGAACTCACTGCTTTGCGGGCTGACAGAAGCCGTCAGGACAGACTCCTCCCTGTCCTCCAGCGTCATGGTGACGCTGTCCGGCTCGCTGACTTCATCATCCTCTGCCACCAGCATGGCCATAGCCGCCCGGACAGAGGAATCATCCGTATCCCCACCGTCATCTGAGACATCCGCGGCAGTCTCCACAGCCTCCTTTGTGGCGGTGACTTCCACGGTGATATCGCAATCTGACATGTCCAGCAAGGTATCGCCATAGTAGAATTCCAGGCTCATGGCGACCAGTTCCACCAGATGCTCCTCATCTGTCTCCTCGGCATAGGCCAGCATCCGGGTATAGGTATCGCTGTCCTCATCCAGCAGGACAGTCTCCATGGTAATGCCATCCCAAAAGACATCAGGGTCTGCTCCGGCTGTCTCCGCGCTTTCCGTCTGACTGTTATCTTCCATTTCCTCCGGTCCGGCATCAGCCGAAATTTCATCCCCGATCGCCCATTCAGACTCAGCGACTGCCGCCTCCTCCGCATCGCTCTCCTCTGCGGGATCAGTTATGGCATCAGCGGGGATCTCAACGCTTCCCGCCACAGTAACCTGCATGATCAGGGTGTCATCCTCATAGGAAAATGTCTTTTCACCGGTCAGTGGGCCGTCTTCACAGACAGGCTCTGCCGGAGTCTCCTCTGTCCCCTCTTCCGGCTCATTTGCATCAGCATCCTCAGCCGCCGGACTGCTCTCATCCCCGGCATATGTATCTTCCTCATCATCAGGCTGCTCAGGAAGAATACCATATCCGAGGATCTTGGAATCATCTATATCATAGGTCTTTTCCTTTACGCAGTTGCCGGCATTACCCTCTATAGTATGAATCCCGACAACTATTACATTATCATCTTTCCCATCTTCATTTACATCATTATCCGCATCACTGCCGTTGATGTCCTCACCGGCAGCTGCTTCGACATCGTCATCCTCAATCTCTGTATTGTTTTCACTGGCAGCGGCAACAGCGCCTTCACTGATTTCCTCGTCGGCCGCCTCGGGATTTTCATCAATATTATCATCTTCCGCTGCGGCAGCCTCATCCGCAGTATCAGCGACTACAGTCTCTGTCTCCAGTTCCTCCACTATACCCACATGGTTCGCCTTCCCGTCGCCGTCCCAGTCAAAGAAGACAATATCCCCGACCTGGGGCGTGTAATCCGCCGCGTCGGCATAGTATCCCAGCTCATCCAGAGCCACGGTCCAGGCATAGCAGCCCGCGTTATAAGGGAAATCATCCCGGGATATCCCGGCGTAATTTAAGCAAAACGACACGAACATGGCGCACCAGTCGCCGTATGGATTGCCGTACCAGGCGCCGTAGCGGGTGTAGCCCTTCTTCTTTCCGTCTTCATTTACGACATAGTTTTCACTGCTCTCCTTATAGCCCAGCTGGCTCTGCGCGACGAGTATCAGGTCGTCGCGCCAGACTCCGGTAAGCTCATCCGCGGAGGGAAGTGTCGACTCCCAGTCAGCCTGAGTCTCCACATCCGCGCTCTCATTGCTCATGCAGGCCATGGTGTGGGTGTGCTCCTCCTTATCGCATACCAGCACCTTCTCATAGCAATCCGCAGTATGAGTGTGGCCCGCACTCTCTTCCAGGCCGCAGGTCAGCACCTTATTTTCCGCATAGCAGGCGTCGGTGTGGGTGTGGCCCTCGCTTTCTTCCTGGCCGCAGGTCAGCACTTTATTTTCCGCATAACAGCTCGCGGTATGAGTGTGATCCTCGCCTTCCTCCTGGCCGCAGATCAGCTCTTTTTCTGTGGTATAACATTCATCAGTGTGGGTGTGGCCCGCACTTTCCTCCTGACCGCAGACCAGTACTTTTTCGGTGGTATAGCATTCATCGGAATGGGTGTGACCCGCACTCTCCTCCTGGCCGCAGACCAGCACCTCCTCATAGCAGCTCTCATCGTGCTGATGCTCCTCCATGCCGCAGTAAGTCTCATTGGTCATGGCGATCCCGGTGTCCCGCAGCTGCCAGAACACGGCGAACGCCACCGCCAGGCCAAGTATGGTCAGCGCTCCGGCCAGCTGCCTCCTCCTGCGCCTTTCATCCTGAAATCTCTCCACATATGCTTTGACGATTTTTCTCATATCAACCTGCTCCCCTGTTTTACCCAGACATCATCCGGATCACAAGCCTGCGTTCTATGGATAATGTATATCCGGTCATTCAAATAAATCCTGTCACCTGATAACAGCCAGGTCATATAACGGCCATACCCGCAAAAATACCTTTCCCACTATCTGATCCGCCTCGATGCTCCCGATGGCGCTGCTCCTGGAATCAATGGATGTCGTCCGGTTGTCACCCATAACGAAATAGCGGTTCTCCGGCACCTGATAGGGCAGGTCTATATCGCACTCGCCCAGGGCCATGTTGGTCACATAGGGCTCATCCAGCGTCTCCCCGTTTACGGAAACTATGCCGTCCTCATCAATATCAATGATATCTCCCGGCCCCCCGATTACCCGTTTCAGCAGCAGCTTGTTCTGATAATAAAATCCCACCAGGTCTCCGGTCTCAAATTTCCCATTACCCCTCAGGACTATGATGTCGCCGTCCGAGAGGGTGGGTTCCATACTGCTTCCGGACACCTGGAGCACCGGTAAAAATACAGTCGCCAAAAGTACAGCCGCCGCTGCCACCACTATCAGGGCACATATGGTGCTCCACAGGGTATTCCTATAACGCTTCTGATACTCCAGCCTTTTCTTTTCAGCCTCAACTTCCTCCATGCTGGGGATCGAAGCCATCTCCGGAATGTTTCCCTCCATCACTCTCCAAACTCCTCAATGTAATCAAAATATGTCATCTTCGCAGAAAGCTCCGGATTCTTCCTCAATAAATCCACGGCTTCACTGACAAAGGCATTTTTCATCCTGTCAAACTCCTGCTTATCCCGCTCATACTGATCCCTGGTCTTTTTGGCCCGGCTCAGATACTCTGACGCCTTCTCCGACTCCTCCCTGGCCAATGCCAGCGCACTTTTTGCCTCTTTTTCGGCTTTTTCCAATATGCGAGCCGCCTCTGCATTTGCGTCATCCAGGATCTTTTGCGCCTCTCTTTGGGCGTTATCCAGGATTTCTGCCGCCTTATCCTCCGCACCATTCAATGAGAAAAGATACTGATCCGCAGCGCTCTGGGCATTTTCAAAAACATGGTTCAGGCCTATGGCCGCCTCTGCAACAGAGCCGGCATTATCCAGGCACAGCTTCTTTTCCTCCAGCCTGGCCGCCAGTTCATCTTTTTCCCGGCAGAGAGCCTGCTCGTTTTGCTGCAGTGCATATATGATCTCTATCAATTCAGTGCGGTTCATGCGCCGCAGCTCTTTCCCAGCCATTACGATCCCACCGGTTTTCTTATGCGATATAGGATATCAGCCATATCAGCAGGCTAATACATACACCGCCGCCGCTTTAAATATCTCGGCAGATTTATACCATTTAATTTTAATTATTGTGGTAGTTGCTATGTTGTACTGTTTAGACAACAAGACGTTCTAAAGGACGAACGAATCCTTTAAAAGACTAAAAATAACCCTGAAATCAGAAATTCAGAAATGTTTGTGATGCTGTAGCATAATGATCCTGTAAAAATTGCTCATTCCGTCTTCTCCAGCATTGAAATGGCTTCCTTGAGCCATTTTCTTTTCTCCTCAGGTAAATGACGGTACAGGTACAGCAGCCGTTTTTCCTCCTCTGCCAGATCCTGTCCGACACCCCCCCACCTGGTTCATCGCCGACCAGCTCCATTAAGGATATATCCAGTGCATCACAGATTTTAAAAGCAGTATACAGAAACGGCGATGATTCGCCCCTCATGATACTGCTCAGCGTGCTTTTTGAAATACCGGTCATCCCGGACAAACGGCTTATTGATATACCCTTTATCTCACAAATCCATCGGAGGGATTTTGCAATATTCTCGGTCTGCTTGTCTGCATCATACATTGGTATTTACCCTTAAAATCCTTTATCCATTCAAAATAACCATCAAAAAAACATGTCGAAACACTCTGCCTGTCTGCTGCCGCACTGACTTGCAGCCGATATCCATAATCGGGGCCTGCGAAAACGATCCGCAGGCCCCGTCTAAGCTATCGCCTATGCCTTACTTAATTATGTCTTTCAGATAGTCCACATTTGCCATGGGCTCCACGAAAGCCGCGTCATCCACAGCCACCAGCTCTTTCTTTGTGGGAGCCAGGATGTCGCCGACAATCTCTCCGTCGGAGGCCTCGCGGTACCAGCAGTACTCTCCTGCCATCATACGGGCTGCGTCGTCCGCAGTGGCTATGCCCAGATCGATCTCCAGGGTGGCTGCCAGCTCGGCGATGACCTGGATGTTGTTAAAGAGCACTGTGGGCTCCAGAGCAGCGCCCGTCTCCTGGAAGCGGCGCTCAGTATTGAGATAGCTGCCGCAGGCATTGATGGGGGCTGTGCCCGGGATCACCACATCCGCTTTCTCGCAGATGGGTGTCTTGTGGGTGTCCACCACAGCCAGGAAGTCCACTCCATCGATAAGCTCGGCTGCCGGATTCTCACCGATGATGAGAAGTCCCTTGACGCCGTCCATAGCGCAGGCTCCCGCAGTGATGCCCAGAGCGGTAAGACCCTCGGAATCGTTCTTCGCCTTAAGCATCAGTATGCCGTTTCTCGGTCCGCCGATGTGGCCACTGGCAAGAGCGATGTCTGCGATAAGCTGTGCACATGCCACGCTCACCACATTCTGCTGGAAGACTATCATGGCCTTCCTCGCACCGCCGTAGAGGGCTGCGATCTCAGCCGCCTCAGCGCTGACACTCACGCCGGAGAGGGATGCCGCAAATGCCTCATAACCGTCTATGCCGGTAGCACTTCCGCTCTCACACAGAGCCCTGGCGATCTCCTTAAGGAATCCCAGGTCGTTCTCTGTATAGACTGTCTTCGCCGCAAACTGCATATGCTCCTGCTCGCACCCCTTAGGGTTGATGAGGATGACCTTTGCGCCATTCTTTGCCGCCTGCATCAGTTTCACTCTCATGACCTGATTGCTAGGAGCATCGAATCCAACCGCCAGTATGACCTCTGTGCTCATCAGCTCTGTTATAGTGTTAGGGCTGGACGTGAGGCCAAGTACCGGAGCCAGTCCGCAGGCTCTGTTATCAAAGCTTAAGACCTTCGCTCCCAGCTTATCCGCCAGCTTCTTCGCCGCATACATTTCCTCCAGGGTCAGCCTGTCGGAGATGGCGATGGCTGTGGCCTCGCTGCCATAGCGCCTTGCGATGGACTCCATGGACTTCGCGGTGAGGATCATGGCATCGTGGTAGTTGGTGATCTCACCCTTTGCCAGGGGAGCCGTCAGCTTGTTCTCTGTCTTGCAGCTGCTGGAGAATCCGAACTTGCCTCCGATGCAAAGCACTCCCGCATTCACCGGGCCGTCCGGATCAGGCAGGGCCTTCACAGCCAGGCTGCCGCAAGTCATAGTCCGCTGTGAGCAGCCCACTGAGCAAAATCCGCAGATAGTGTGGGTCTCTTTTGTCTGTAAGGGGATCTGCTTAGTCATAGGCAGATGCTCCTGTAAGGCTCCGGTAGGGCAGATGCTGACGCACTGTCCGCAGCTGATGCATCCGGTCTCCTCCAGGGGCTTGCCCAGGGCAGGCATCACCACAGTGTCGAAGCCTCTTCCCACCAGGCCGAGAGCTCCCACGCCCATGACCTCCTCACAGGCTCTCACACAGAGTCCGCAGAGGATGCACTTGTTCGGGTCTCGCTCAATGAAAGTATTGGGATCATCGTACTCAGTCTGCTTCACCTCGCCGGCTATGCGCTCGGGATGGATGTCATACTGGTTCGCGTAATTCACCAGCTTGCACTCGTAGTAATCGTGGCAGCCGCAGGCGAGACATCTGGAGGCCTCCTGCTGTGCCTGCTCGGCGGTGTAGCCCTTCACGGCCTCGACGAAGTTATCTTTTCTCTCCTCGGGGGTAAGCTGTGCCATGACAGGACGGCACTCTCTCTCACGGTCCTCGAAGGTCTTCTCGGTGATGTCGGTGCGGGTCACAGTGAACTCCGGCTTGTACGGAACTGTCTTGCCATCCAGGTAGGAGCAGACCACGTCGCTGCCCTTCTTAGCGTCCGCTATGGCCTCAACGGCGATGGAGATTTTGTCATTGCCGCAGTCGCCGCCGGCGAACACGCCGGGGATCTTCGTCATAAAGGTATCCTTATCGTAGACAATGGCGTTCTTCCGGGTGAAATCAACGCCCTCGATGCCCTCGGGATTCACCGCCTGGCCGATAGCCAGAATGACCATATCCACATCCAGCTCCTCGGTGACGCCTTCTTTCGGATGAGGGGCACGCCTGCCGCTGGCATCGGGCTCGCCAAGCTCCTGCACCTGCAGGGTCATGCCGCATACACGGCCGTCCTCGCCGGCGTGGATCTCTTTGGGGTTCGTCAGGTTCTTGAAGATGACGCCCTCTTCCTCGGCTTCCTCTATCTCCACCATATCAGCGGGCATCTCGTCCTTGGTACGGCGGTATACATTGTAGACCACGTCAGCGCCCAGCCTCACGGCGGAGCGGCAGGCATCCATGGCGGTATTTCCGCCGCCGACGATGGCCACTTTCTTACCCATGGTGAAGGGCTCGTTTCTCTCGATCTTGCCCAGGAAATCTATGCCGCCCATGACTCCGGGAAGGTCCTCGCCGGGGCAGCGCACTCCGGTGGACTTCCAGGCGCCGATGCCAAGGCAGACAGCGTCATAATTTTTCCTTATACTCTCAAATGTGATGTCCTGACCCACGCGGGTATTGGTCTTGATCTCCACGCCCATCTGGCGGATGAGGCTGACCTCCTCCTCCAGGACTTCCTTGGGAAGCCTGTACTCGGGGATGCCGTAGCGGAGCATGCCGCCGGCGTAAGGCATGGCCTCGAAGATGGTGACAGTATGTCCCTTCTCACGGAGGAAGTACGCCATGGACAGGCCGTAAGGGCCTCCGCCGATGATGGCCACCTTCTTGCCGGTATCGGGCGCACACTCAGGAATAAAGGCATCGCCGTCTAAGTCCAGGTCACCTGCGAAGCGCTTGATATTCGCAATGGCGATGGGCTCCTCAATGAGTCCTCTCCTGCACTCCTTCTCACAGGGATGGGGGCAGACACGGCCGATGGATGCGGGAAGAGGGATCTTCTCCTTAATAAGCTCCAGGGCCTCACGGTATTTGCCCTGGGAGACCAGTCCCACATATCCCTGGCAGTCGGTCTGTGCGGGGCAGGCCTTCGCGCAG
>JAJPYU010000249.1 GCA_021204765.1 Clostridiales bacterium | reverse complement strand
AGGGTCAAATAGCCATAAATCAGATGCTTGCATCTGAATTTATGGCCAGTTGAACCGCAAAAACATGAGGAAGTAGCCATTTTTCATAGAAAAATGAGCGAATTCCGAATGTTTTTAGGATTTTGGGAGGCGCTAGACGTCCGGGGGACGTCTGTTTAGCGCGGACCGGAGCGGAGCGTAGACCAAAGTGCGGAAAAATCCGTGGCATCCTGAGGTCAAATTTTATTTGACCTCAGCATCATGATGATACCAGGATCAGATCAATAAACATAAGAAAGAAGGCAATCAGTTGGCGGAACTAAGAAAAGATGACAGGGACAGGCGGCTTGATGAACTGGAAGCGGCGGTACTATCCCTGCAAAAACAGCTTAAAGGAGAAAATAAGCGAGATCTGCCCAGAGGTATAAGCCTGAGAAAGGACGGTCGCTTTATGGCCCGCTTTATGCACGAGGGAAAATCCTACGTCCTCTACGGTTATGATCCTGATGAGCTGGCCTCCCGGCTGTCGGCCCTGAAATACGAAGTAACTCACGGCATGGAAAACCGGGACATCACTGTGGATGACTGGTACCGGCTCTGGGTGGAGACTTACAAGCGACGACAGGTGAAAGCCACTACCGTAAAGATATACGACGGTGCCTACCGCACCCACATCGCCCCCTATATAGGCCAAATGCTCATGCGGGATGTAAAGCCATTCCGTCTTCAGGAGATCATTAATCAGGCCTCGGAGGATGTCTCCGCCTCCACCCTCTCCGGCATCTACACTGTCATAAATATGCTGTTTAAGCAGGCGGCCAATGACGGGGTCATCCCCGCCAACCCTGCAGCTCTCGTCACTCTTCCCCATGGGGAGGATAAAACCGAACGGCGGGTGATGACCCGGGAAGAGCAAAAGATATTTATTGAATACGCAAGGGAATCTGCCTACGGCGACATCTTCGAGGTAGCCCTGGCCACAGGCATGAGAAGCGGCGAGATAAGGGCTCTCGAGTGGGAGGATATAGATCTGGCCGGCCGGCTCATCCATGTCACCGGCACCCTATCATATTTAAAAGGGACATACTACAAGGCAACGCCCAAGTCTCCCTCCAGCCTTCGGAACATCCCAATGATGGACAGGGTCTGGGAGATCTTCGCCGAACGGCGGGATGAGTGGTCTAAGCGTCCGCGAAAGAAGCCCCGCTCCGCGCCGAAGCTGGATCCGGTGTTCACCGACAGCCAGCGGGACATCCTAAAGGTCAACAGTCTCTTAGATGAGATGGAACGCATCCAGGAGCGCATCCGGATCGACTATCCTTACTGGGAGTCCATCCATCCCCACACCCTGCGTCACACCTTTGCGACAAGAGCCATCGAAGGCGGCATGGAGCCCCAGACCCTGAAAGCCATTTTAGGTCACAGCTCCCTTTCCATGACCATGGACCTCTACAGCCACGTCCTCCCCGACGTCAAAGCCGCGCAGATGAACCGCATATCAGAACTGTTTTAAAAGTCCGTCCAATGTACATGCATTCGCTCGTGCAAGCACGGCTCAGCATATCCACAGTATGGGACTTTTATGCCATATTTTTTGTGTCATATTAGTGTCAGCTTTTGTGTCAATCCCACAGCCCGCTTTCAATCCTCATCACCCAACTATGCAAAAATATAAGTAAATATTCGGGAAATCCTCGGCGGAACCGAATTACACTTTGATAGCCCAAGAAGACAAGCCGCTTACGGCGCAGGCTGATTGGTTGCTATCATGCGTCCGCCAGGTGGGAAATTTGAGCGCAGCGGACACCGAAAAATGCGAAGCATTTTGATGTCCTCATCGCTTATCAAAAAAATCTTATGAGGTTCCTCAAAATATTTTTCTATAAAAAAGAAAGTAATTTCAACTGTAATTGCCGCAAGTCTGTTAGTTTCGGCAGTGACCTGGGCGGCTGTGGAGGCGGATCCGGCGCAAACAGCGGGGTTCCGGGAGACGCGTCAAGCGCCTCTGACGAGACTATCACAGGAGATACCGCTAATTCTGACACAAGTGGTAATTCCCTGACAGTCTGGTGCTGGGACCCCCAGTTCAACATCCCGGCCATGCAGGAGGCGGCTGACATCTATGCCAGGGATTATGATGAAGGATTTACTGTCACTATCGTCCCCATGCTCACCGATGACTGCGAGACCGGTCTTATCACTGCCGCCACCTCCGGCGACTTTTCCACCCTGCCGGACATCATCCTCATGCAGGACAATTCCTATCAGAAATACGTCTATGCCTACCCCGAGGCCTTCACCGACCTGACGGAGTCCGGCATAGACTTCTCCAATTTCCCAGAGGGCAAACTCTCCTACTCCGTGGTTGACGGGCGAAATTACGGCGTCCCCTTCGACAACGGCACCACTGTGGGAGCCTGGCGCACCGATTATCTTGAAGAGGCCGGTTACACTATCGACGACCTGACCGACATTACCTGGGAGCGCTTCATAGAGATTGGAAAGGATGTGAAGGATAAGACCGGACATTTCATGATCTCAAGCCAGTCCAATTCTCCCGACCTTATCATGGAAATGCTCCACTCTGCCGGTGCCTCCCTATACAACGAGGACGGCTCCGCAAATATCGCCGGCAATTCCGCCCTTATTGAGTGCATCAACATTTATCAGGAGATGGTGGAGTCCGGCGTGCTCTACGAGGTAAATTCCTGGGATGAATACGTCTCCTCCATCACCACCGGCCAGGTGGTGGGCACCGTAAACGGCTGCTGGATCTGCGCCTCCATCATGGCAGTGGATGACATGGCGGGGCTCTGGGGCATTACCAATATGCCCGCCCTGGTCACAACTCCCGGTGCCACCAACTACTCTGTAAACGGCGGCTCCTCCTGGTACATCACCTGCAACTGCAAAAACATGGAGCTGGCAGAAGATTTCCTGGCGAAAACTTTTGCCGGCAGCGTTGAGCTTTTCGACAATATCCTGCCCACCACGGCAGCCATAGCCACCTACATTCCAGCCGGGGATTCCGATGTATACAACGAGCCCCAGGATTTCTGGAATGGGGACGCCATCTACGCGAAGATCGTGGATTTCTCCTCCAAAGTGCCTTCCAACAATTCCAGCCCCATCTACTATGACGGCCGGGACTATGTGGGCACTGCCATCCAGGACATCATGAACGGAGCCGACATCGATTCCGAGCTTCAGATTGCGCAGGATTCCACAGATGCCGACGCCCATGCCCTGGGACTGTACTAAATTGATTTTTCGACGCCGGGCTGATACCTGACAGTCCGGTATTTCCGCACCCGGGCCGGCCCCTCCCGGCTCGGGCTACATTAAAAATGAAAGGGGGATAACATTGTGAATAAGAATTACAAAGGCATGAAGCTTTTGGCAAAGCAGAACAAGGCCGGCTGGATATTCCTGATACCCGCCTCCTTCATGATAGCTATTATGAGCTTCTACCCCATGGTGAGGGCCTTTATAATGTCCCTTCAGACCGGACAGGGCACCAATATGACCTTCGTGGGCTTCACCAACTACATCCGCATGTTCCAGGATAAAATATTCCTGCGCTCCATCGGAAACACATTTCTCTATCTGGCCATACAGGTACCGATCATGCTGGTGCTGGCCATACTCTTAGCCCAGCTTCTCAACAACAAGGATCTGAAATTCAAAGGGCTTTTCAGGACCTGCGTCTTTTTGCCCTGCGCCACCGCACTGGTCTCCTACGCCCTCATCTTCCGCTTCCTCTTTGCCCAGGACGGATTCATAAACCATGTGCTCATGGCACTGCATCTGATAAATTCCAACATAAACTGGCTGGGAAATGCCGGCACTGCCAAATTCGTCATCATCGTGGCTCTCATCTGGCGCTGGACCGGCTACAACATGGTCTTCTACCTGGCGGGGCTGCAGAATATCGAGTACTCCGTCTACGAAGCAGCTATGATCGACGGTGCCAACGGCTGGAAGACCTTCTGGAGCATCACTGTACCGCTGCTGCGTCCCGTCATCATCATGACATTTATCATGTCCATAAACGGCACCCTCCAGCTCTTTGACGAATCAGTGAACTTAACAAACGGAGGCCCGGCAAATGCCACCATAACCATGTCCCACTACGTGTACAACACCTGTTTTGTGCGCTCACCCAACTTCGGTTATGCCTGCGCCATGGCCTTCCTTATCTTTATCATCGTGGCGATACTGGCCGCGATCAATATGAAAGTAGGTGACAGTCGTGACTGATACTGTGAGAAAAAAGAATAAATCTATGGTTCAGCGGCGGCTGATACCGACATACATCTTCCTTATAATAGTGTCCGTCGTCTCAGTATTTCCTTTCTACTGGATGATAGCGGCGGCCACCAACACCATGGCTGATGTGTCCAGGGGGCGGCTCCTTCCGGGGACGTACGCGGTGCAGAATTTCAAAAATCTTATCGCAAGCCAGCCCCTGGGACGTGCCATGGGAAATTCCTTCGCCTACGCCCTGAGCGTGACGATCATTTGTCTTTTTATCTGCTCCCTGGCCGGCTTCGGCTTCGAGCTCTATCATGACAAGGCAAAGGACGCACTCTTCAGCATCCTGCTGCTGGCCATGATGATACCCCAGGTAGCGACCATGATACCCCTCTTTAAAATGTTTTCCACGGCGGGGCTCTTAAACACCATCCCGGGATTTTTCCTGCCAATGATATCAACGCCCTTTATGATAATGATGTTTCGGCAGAATTCCAGGAATTTCCCGGTGGAGATACTGGAGGCGGCGCGGCTGGATGGGCTTCGCGAGATCGCGATATTCTTCAGGATGTATTTTCCCTGCATGAAGTCCACCTATGCGGCGGCGGCGGTGATCACTTTCATGAATTCCTGGAACGCCTACCTCTGGCCCAAGGTGTGCATGACCAACGGGCAGTCGCTGAATATGGTGATGCTGGTGGCCAATATGACCGGCGGCTACGTCATAGATTACGGGATGATAATGATGGGGGTGCTCTTCTGCTCCATCCCCACCATGGTAGTGTTCTTCGTGCTGCAGAGGCAGTTCGCGGAGGGTATCACGGGAGCAGTCAAGTAAGAAAGGCAGGCCTGCGGCCTGCCTTTTTAATACCACCCGTTCTCTACCATGATATCGAAATCATTCAATCTGCTCTCGAAATTATCGGGCTGCTTCTTCCACTGATAGGGGGAGGTGCCCGTCACTTTCTTGAAATTGCGATTAAAAGTCGAGGTCGTCGTGAAGCCTACCTTCAAGGCGACTTCCTCCATGGACGCCCCAGTCCTTTTTATCAGGTCGCAGGCTTTGAGGATGCGCATGTGGTTTAGATACTCCACGGGAGTCATGCCGATATTTTCCTCGAACAGACGGCGGAAATGGCTCTCGCTGACATGGCAGACGGCGGCGATGTCCGCTATCTTAATTGGGGAAGCACTGTTGTTCTTTATGTAAGTTAAGGCCGGACGGACCTGATCGAAGCCTGACTTTACTTTCAGGCTCTCAGGCATGGAGGCACCGTCGGTCTCAACTCTGGCAGCATTTACCAGAAGAGCCAGGACAAGGCCCCGGATGCATTCTTTATAGAGAGAATCCTTTTTGTTCCTGGATTCATTGAGGATAGTCCAGAGCACTCCGTAAAGCTCCGGGACATCGCGTCCTTTCCCCAGGAATGGACCGTGATTCACCCTGGAAAGCATTTTCTGCTGGAACATGATATCGTCCGGGTACATTTCCTTTAAAATCCTCTCCGGATCCACGAAGACATACTCCCAGTAGCTCTTGGTGCCCTCATCACTGATAGTGCCATGAGGGTAATTGGTGGGGATTACGCTGATCATGCCTGGCTCGTAGGGAACTCTCTCCCTTTCGAATTCCATTATCCCATTGCCTTCCCGACAGATGCCGAACTCCATTAAATTGTGAAAGTGGAGCATTCCTCCCCGGGAGGCGTAAACCCTGCGCCATTCCCCACCGTGGAGAGCCAGGATATACTCTCCTCCGGGAATCTCGTAGTGTCGAAGCTCCATTTTTCCTCTGACTTTTCGCATTAAGCCGCTCTTCCTTCCATTTTACAAAAGTCCCATGTCCAGTCATCCGGGTATGCAGGCATTCCCATCCGGCTGTCCACAGTACGTACTTTTAAGATATATAGACCTTTTGGGGATATTTAAGCTTCAGGGCGTGCAGGATCTCGTCATCCAGATCCATCAGCAGCTTTACCTTTTCCCTGTCCCTAGTGAAAATGACGGTGTAGTAGGGTATCCCCTCCAGGTAGGAGGTATAGTCGTACTTTTTCACCTTCTCAGTGCCGCCCTTTTTCTTGTATTTCAGGACAGTATCGTGATCCGGCGGCGCTACCACCTCAATATCCTTGTAATAGACGACCTGAGTGGTCTTGCGGCCGCGCCGGCCCCTGATGACATCCACAGTGAAATACTCCTGCAGGAAATTGTACTCGAAGGACAGATTGGCGTTGTAGGTGTAAAAGTAGTAAAGCAACGCCAGCAATATAGCCGGGAAGAAGTAGCCGTTCTGGAAAATGATGCCGCAGACCACGAAAACGATAGCGAAGATGATCATCAGCTTCGAGAGCAGACCGTAAAACTTTTTCTTCCTGCGCTCAACCTGTTTTGTAATATCATAGGTCATGAGGGTTCTCCTTTTTATATAATAGCGGCCGCATGGCCATATCCTCCTGTGGAAACAGCAGTACACGGCCTGTGATCACGATATGATTTCCTGATCAGTCGGCATAACCGTTGGGATTTTGGCTTTGCCATCTCCAGGAGTCGGCACACATATCCTCGATACCGTAGGCCGCCTCCCAGCCAAGCTCCGCCTTTGCCTTAGCCGGATCACAGTAGCACATGGCAATATCTCCGGGCCTGCGCGGCTTTATCTGATAGGTGATGGGATGGCCACAGGCCTTCTCGAAGGCATGTACCACCTGGAGTACGGAGTATCCGTTGCCGGTGCCCAGGTTGTAGATGGAGACGCCACCACCCGCTGCCAGTTTCTCGATAGCCTTCACATGGCCCACTGCCAGGTCAACCACATGGATATAATCCCGGACGCCGGTACCGTCGGGGGTGTCATAGTCATCGCCAAAGACGCCCAGGCACTCAAGCTTCCCAATGGCCACCTGCGCCACATAGGGGAGCAGATTGTTGGGGATCCCCTTGGGATCCTCTCCTATGAGGCCGCTCTTATGGGCACCGATTGGGTTAAAGTAGCGCAGCAGCACCACGTTCCACTCCGGGTCAGAGGTGTGGATATCGGTGAGGATCTGCTCAAGCATGCTCTTGGTCCAGCCATATGGGTTGGTGCAGGTACCTTTGGGGCAATTCTCCGTGATAGGAATCTCTGCAGGATCGCCGTATACCGTAGCCGATGAGGAAAAAATTATATTCTTCACTCCGTGGTTTCTCATGACGTCAGCCAGCACCAGGGTACCGCCTATATTATTGTGATAGTACTCGATGGGCTTTGCCACGCTCTCCCCCACTGCCTTGAGGCCGGCGAAGTGGATGACTGCATCAATGGTATTTTCTGTGAAGATCCTGTCCATGGCCTCCCGGTCAAGAACGTCGTTCTCGTAAAATTTCAGGGTCTTTCCGGTGATGGACTGTACCCGGTCAAGGGCTTTGGCACTGGAGTTGTAGAGGTTGTCCACTACTACCACGCCGTAGCCCGCATTCAAGAGCTCTACGCAGGTGTGGCTGCCGATGTAGCCGGCACCGCCTGTAACTAAAATTGTCATGTTCCGATTCCTCCTGTATAATTAATTTATGTAAGGTGCCCTCATAAGGTAAACATAGTGGGATTTCACAAATCAGCCAAATGATTTGTGAAATCAAGTTTACCTAATTCGGGCACCACCAAGTTTATTGGCACAGCGTTGGCGGTGCGAATGTGAGAAACAGTTCGTATTCCGGGTAATAGGAGGCCGCCGGTACTTAGCGACCGTATTTTGCGTAGATAATGAGCCGGATGGGTCGTGCTTGCACGAACCCATTTGGCGAATCTCCGGTCATCAAGTGACGAAGTCACGCGATGGTCGCTTATGTACCGCTGCGAGTCCGACATTAGCGGGAGCGCGCCCGGAAACGAACTCGTTTTCACATGAGCGCCTTATATACTATAGTACATTTATAAACCGATCGAAAGCAGTCCTCCCCTCCGGCGTACACTTATAGACTCCTGCGTCTTCCAGGACGCGCACGAAA
>JAJPYU010000235.1 GCA_021204765.1 Clostridiales bacterium | reverse complement strand
GTTCTCTCAGCGGGTGTGGTTGGGTTTCTTGCGCCCTGGGGGAGGGGTATTCTTTCGCGCTCGGGGCTGGGTCTGCTCTCGCCCTCAGGCCTGGGTCTCTTCTCACCCTCCTGACGCGGCCTCTTCTCGCCTTCCGGCCTGGACTGGCGCTGCTCGCCCTCAGAGCGGGGTCTCCTCTCGCTTTCGGGACGGAGCCTTCTCTCGCCATCAGGGCGAGGTCTTCTTTCGCTATCAGGGCGGGGTCTTCTCTCACCCTCCTGACGCGGCTTCATCTTACTGTTTTGAGGGTTATATATAGCAGAAATATTTGATTTCTTCTTAGGCTGTTCCGCCTCCTCTGTAACTGCATCGGCCTTTCCTCCCTGTGCTGCAGGAGCCGCCTCAGCTTTCTTTTCAGAGGGAGTGTCCTTCTTAAAATTCTTTCTTACCATGGAAGCAACATTATCCTCCAGAGAACTGGAGGGCACCTTGTCCTCAACCTTCTGTGAGCTAAGGTAATCCAGAATTTCCTTATTAGATACATCGAGCTCCTTTGACAGATCATATATTCTTGTCTTTGCCATACTCATTCCTCCCTCCGCGGTTTATTTCTATTAGTTTTCTCTCCATGGATGCAGCGAAGCCCTCGTCACAAACTGCCGCCATGGATCTGTATTCTCTGCCGATGGCTCTTCCCAGGCTCTCTTTATCAGAATAGAAATAAAGGGGAACCCGGTAATGATCCGTCATGTTTTGCATTTTATGTTTCGTGTTGTCCGAGGCGTCTTTGGCCACAATGACCAGATGCGCACTGCCTTCTCTGACGGCTTTCTGGGTCTCAAATTCACCGCTTGATACCCGGCCGGCCTTCTGGGCCAGAGAAAGCCCGGACAATATCCTGTCGACTGACAAATATACTCAACTCCTTTTACTTTCCGGAATCCTCCGGACCATCGTCTGCATACTCCTCATCTGAGTAATCCTCATCGGCATACCCATCATCGGCATAGCCTTCATCAGAATATCCTTCATCTGTATACTCGTCATCGTAGTCGTCATCATAATACTCATCGTCATCGTAATAGTCATCGTCAGCATATTCACTATCGTCATCGTATTCGCCGTCGTCAGCATACTCACCGTCGTAGTCATCATCATAGTACCCGTCATCATCGTAGTACCCGTCATCATCGTAATCATCCCCATACTCGCCCTCATAGTCGAATACATCGCCGGCCTCCTGTGCCTGAGTCTCACTTTTGATATCGATCTTGTATCCGGTAAGCCTTGCAGCCAGGCGGGCATTCTGGCCCTCCTTTCCGATAGCAAGGGAGAGCTGATAGTCTGGAACAATTACCTTTGCAGTCTTCTCGTCGGGATCAGCGATAACAGAAATAACCTTTGCGGGGCTAAGCGCATTCTGTATAAGCAGGGCAGCACTGTCATCCCAGTTGATGATGTCGATCTTCTCACCGTTTAAAATGTTGACAACAGCATTGACCCTGGAACCGTTAAGTCCAACACAGGCTCCAACAGGATCCACGTCCGGGTCATTGGAATACACTGCCATCTTGGTACGGCTGCCGGCCTCCCGGGCTATGCTCTTTATCTCCACAACACCATCCCTGACCTCGGCGACCTCCTCCTCAAAAAGCTTCCTGACCAGCTCAGGATGAGTACGGGAAACAAGGATCTTCGGCCCCTTGTTGGTGGATTTCACATCCAGTATATATACCTTTACTCTCTGGGTAGGCTCAAACTTCTCGTCCTTTATCATCTCGCTTGCGGTGAGCAGGGCATCTGCCTTGCCCAGATTAATGCTGACATTATCACCCACATAGCGCTGCACCACGCCGGTGACAACGGTCCTGGCCATGTCAAAATATTTCCGGTAAACAACATTGCGTTCTTCCTCACGGATCTTCTGGAGGATGATATTCTTGGCATTTGACGCGACAATACGGGAGAACTCCCTGGAATTAACCTCTTCGCGGTAAATATCTCCTGGCTCCAGAGAGCCATCATGCATCTTCGCCTCTGCCAGGCTGATCTGGCAGCCGGGCTCATCCGCCTTTTCCACCACAGTTTTCTCAAGATACACATGAAAAGCTCCGGTCTCCGGATTAATCTCCACTTTAGCGTTGTCGCTGCTTCCGAAATAGCTTCGGCAGGCAGAAATAAGAGAAGCTTCGATTGCGCCGATGATCACATCACGGCTGATATTTTTCTCCTTTTCAAGAAGAGTCAGAGCCTCTAAAAGCTCATTGCTGTCGTTTGCAGGTTGTTTTTTGGCATTTCTGGCCATTTCTTTTTCCTCCTTCGTTTTAGAAGTCAAGCGCTAAATGTATCTGTGCGATATCTTTCCTGTTAAATGTATGTTCATTTCCGTCCTCATCGGTGACAGTCACAGTGCTGTCAGTAAAAGATTCAAGGATCCCGGTAAAATTTTTCTGCTTATCTATCGCCCTGTAGGTACGGATTTCCACGTCCTCACCGATACTCCGGGAAAGATCACGATCCTTCTTTAACGGCCTGCCCAGTCCCGGGGAGCTCACCTCGAAAATGTAGGCGTCGTCAATATAATCCTCCTCATCCAGTATGGGATCAAAAGCCCTGGAAAAGTCGGCACAGTCATTTACGGTAATGCCGTTTTCCTTGTCTATGTATATTCGGAGGAAGTGATCCTCCCTTTCTTTCACATACTCACAGTCCACCAGCTCGAAACCCATCTCAGTGAGTATGGGCTCTGCCAGCTCCTCGGTCTTTTTTTCAATTGCTTCTCTCTTGCTCATTCCGTGTCCCCGATTATTCTAAACCCATGCAAAGTAATCCATAACATTGCATGAGAGTGGGCCGCAGCCCACTCTCAAGTCAACAGGTACCAAATAACTGTACCTACTTTAACACAATCACAGATTATGTCAACCCCTATTTGTCTGGGTATGATATAGCCGCCTGTGCCGCTGCCAGCCTGGCAATAGGTACGCGGAAAGGACTGCAGGATACATAGTCCAGGCCTATCATATGGCAGAACTCCACGGAAGAAGGATCCCCGCCGTGCTCTCCGCAGATACCGCAGTGCAGATCGGGATTCGCCGGCTTGCCGAGAGCCATGGCGGTCTTCATCAGCTTCCCTACGCCGATACGGTCCAGCTTCGCAAAAGGATCATTCTCCAGGATCTTCGCGTCATAGTAGGCATCCAAGAACTTCCCGGAATCATCACGGGAAAAACCGTAGGTCATCTGGGTTAAGTCGTTGGTGCCGAAGCAGAAGAAGTCGGCCTCCTTTGCTATCTCCTCGGCGGTGAGAGCCGCTCTGGGAATCTCTATCATGGTACCGATCTCATATCTCAGGTCAATGCCCGCCTCGGCTATCTCAGCGTCGGCAGTCTCGGTGATGGTCTTCTTCACGTACTGCAGCTCCTTCACCTCACAGATTAAGGGAATCATGATCTCGGGGACCATATCCCAGTCCGGATGAGCCTTCTTCACATTAAGAGCGGCACGGATGACAGCTTTAGTCTGCATCCTTGAAATCTCGGGATAGGTGACAGCCAGGCGCACGCCGCGGTGTCCCAGCATAGGGTTAAACTCTTTAAGACCCTCTATGATGCCCTTTATGGTCTCAACTGACTTGCCCTGCGCCCACGCCAGCTTCTTTATATCTTCTTCCTCAGTGGGCACAAACTCATGGAGCGGCGGATCCAGAAAACGGATGGTAACAGGCGCACCCTCCATGGCCTCAAAGAGCTGCTCAAAGTCTCCCTGCTGATAAGGAAGGATCTTATTTAAAGCAGCTTCTCTCTCCTCGGCGGTGTCAGCGCAGATCATTTCACGGAAAGCCGCTATACGATTCTCATCAAAGAACATATGCTCAGTACGGCACAGACCGATGCCCTCAGCGCCCAGCTCACGGGCTTTCCTGGCATCTGAGGGCGTGTCAGCATTGGTACGGACGGAAAGCTTCCTGTACTTGTCAGCCCACTCCATAATCCTGCCAAACTCTCCCGCAATCTTCGCATCCACTGTGGGGATGGCTCCGTCATATATGCATCCGGTAGAACCATCAAAGGAAATGACATCTCCCTCGTGATACTCCTTTCCGGCTAAAGTAAACTTCTTATTCTCCTCGTCCATAACGATATCGCCGCAGCCTGACACGCAGCAGGCCCCCATGCCTCTGGCCACCACCGCAGCGTGAGAGGTCATTCCTCCCCGGACGGTAAGTATTCCCTGAGCCACTTTCATGCCGGTGATATCCTCGGGGGAAGTCTCCAGGCGGACCATGACTATCTTCTCGCCTCTGGAAGCCCAGGCCTCGGCGTCGGCTGCGGTAAAGACTATCCTGCCGCAGGCAGCTCCGGGGGCAGCACCCAGTGCCCTGGCTATGGGCTTCGCGGCCTTAAGGGCATCAGCGTCAAAAGTGGGGTGGAGCAGAGCATCCAGGTTCCTTGGCTCTATCATTGCCACGGCCTCCTCCTCACTCCTCATGCCCTCGTCCACCAGGTCACAGGCAATCTTTAAGGCGGCCTGGGCTGTACGTTTGCCGTTCCTGGTCTGGAGCATATAGAGGTGACGGTTCTCCACGGTAAACTCCATATCCTGCATATCCCTGTAGTGATCCTCAAGGGTCTTGCAGACATTTACGAATTCCTCAAAGGCCTCGGGGAACATCTCCTGCATCCGCGCAATAGGCATGGGTGTGCGTACACCTGCCACCACATCCTCGCCCTGGGCATTTACCAGGAACTCGCCCATCAGCTTCTTCTCGCCGGTAGCCGGGTCACGGGTAAAGGCTACGCCGGTGCCGCAGTCATCGCCCATATTGCCGAAAGCCATGCTCTGGACATTCACGGCAGTGCCCCAGGAATAGGGAATGTCGTTGTCACGGCGGTAGACATCAGCACGGGGATTATCCCAGGAGCGGAAAACAGCCTTGATGGCTCCCATCAGCTGTTCCTTAGGATCGTCAGGGAAATCCTCTCCCAGCATTTTCCTGTACTCAGCCTTAAACTGCCCGGACAGCTCCTTTAAATCATCTGCGGTCAGCTCCACATCGTAGGTGACTCCTTTTTCCGACTTCATCTTATCGATGAGCTGCTCAAAATATTTCTTTCCGACCTCCATTACCACGTCGGAATACATCTGTATAAACCTGCGGTAGCAGTCCCAGGCCCAGCGGCGATTTCCGGACTTCTCAGCCAGGACGTTCACCACTGTCTCATTAAGGCCCAGGTTCAGGATAGTATCCATCATACCCGGCATAGATGCCCGGGCTCCGGACCTGACGGACACCAGCAGAGGATTCTCAGTATCGCCGAACTTTTTCCCGGTGATTTCCTCCATCTTCCCGATATATTCCCCAATCTGTCCCCTGATCTCCCCATTGATCTCGCAGCCATCCTCATAATACTGTGTGCATGCCTCTGTGGTGATGGTAAAGCCCTGGGGAACGGGCAGCCCCAGCGATGTCATCTCAGCCAGATTCGCACCCTTTCCGCCCAAAAGCTCACGCATATCCGCATTACCCTCACTGAACAAATAAACCCATTTTGTCATGTAGATCCTCCTTATTTCATAAAAAATCAGGAGAAATACGCAATCGGCATTTCTCTTGCATTTTTATGGTAACACAGGATTCACCTGATTAGAATCGTTATTTCAGTAAATTATGGGACTTTTTCAAGTACAATCCTACCCTTTGCGTAGCACAGGATCGATTAAAAGGCTGCGTACCGGTCCTACCCGCCGCACCAGACTGCGCAGACGGCAGGCTGCAGATTGCCTTTGCGGGCGGCTGTGCATAAAAATAAAGCGAGGCTGCACCGGGTAATTCCGGTACAGCCCCTTAGCTCAATTTCAGTGTCGCCATCGGCTTTTATTCCTGATGGTGCTCACAAAGTGAGCATGAAAGTTTATTTGTACAGGTCTGCGTGCTTCTCGCGGAGCTCGTCGTGCTTCTTCTGGAGCTCATGCTCCTTCATCAGCTTCTCGTGCTCCTCCTGTTTATGTTTCTCAGGGTCGAACTTCTTAAAGTTCCACTCGACGATGTTCATACCGACGACGACGAGGGCAACTATGACCATTCCTACCCAGAACCCCATGGCAATGCCATGCCAGGAGGTCATACCAAAGATTCTATACCAGAGTCCATCCCAGTTTACATTCATAACGATACCTCCTTTTCCTTATAAGAGCTCGCCAAAGTGACGGACATAAGCCTTCTTGATACTGGTCGCCAGCAGCATGTAGAAGATGATGCAGGGGATCAGGTAAGCAAAGTACATGGGCTGCATTCCCACCAGACCGATCATGCGGCCGAATCCGGTGTAAGGGATGATGGTCAGCACGCCGATACCGGTAAAGGTAAGGGCACATACCTGCCAGGATGCATGGCTCTGCAGGAAAGGCCACTTGGGGGTACGGATCATATGGATGACCAGAGTCTGGCTCCACATGGACTCGACGAACCATCCGGCCTGGAACAGTGCCGCGTAATTCTTCTGCATCTGTGCCAGCGTGTCGCCACTGTAATAATTTGCCAGCTCGTTGTACCGGTGCCCGCCGCATATCTGCGGACAGAACACGAAGAACATAAACAGGTACGTCGTCCAGTCGAATATCGAGCTGGTTGGTCCAAGCCAGATCATGAAACTTCCCACTGAAGAGGCATCCCATTTTCGGGGTACTTCAAGGAACTCTTCATCAACGTTATCCCACGGAATGGATGTGCAGGACAGATCGTAGATCAGGTTCAGGAAGATCAGATGCGTAGGCATCATGGGCACGAACTTCAGCAGTGCGGAAGCCGCAATGGTGGAGAACATGTTACCGAAGTTGGACGATGCGGTCATCTTGATATACTTGATCATATTGGCGTAGGTCTTACGGCCTTCAACAATACCGCGCTCCAGGACCATCAGGTCTTTCTCCAGCAGAATGATATCTGCGGACTCTTTTGCCACGTCGACGGCAGTATCAACAGAGATACCGATATCAGCGCCTTTAAGTGCGGCGGCATCATTGATACCATCACCCATGAAGCCCACGACATGTCCGTTATCACGAAGAACCTGGACTATACGCGCTTTCTGGTGAGGGTTAAGCTTTGCGAAGACCTGGGTGGTCTCAGCCATGGCTGCCAGATCATCATCGGAGAGCTCCTCGATCTGGGGTCCTAAGAGCATGTTATTGACCTTAAGTCCCACCTGCTTGCAGATGGTACGGGTGACTTTCTCATTATCACCGGTGAGGATCTTGGTGTCAACACCGTGCTGCTTAAGAGCCTTGATGGCTGCAGCGGTAGTCTCTTTCGGCGGATCGAGGAAGGCAAGGTATCCGAGAAGAACCATGTCGCACTCATCCTGGACACCGAAAGTGCCGACAGGTGAAGGATTGCTCTTCTGGGACAGTCCCAGTACACGGAAGCCCTTGTTATTGAGACTGTCAACGGTGGAGAGTACTCTCTCACGCATCTCCTCAGTAAGAGGATACACCTGGCCCTCGATCTCGACCATGGTGCTGACCTCCAGCATTTCCTCGATAGCTCCCTTGGTGACCATCTGGGTTTTGCCGGCCCTGTCCTCAACGACTGTAGTCAGCCGACGGCGGACGAAATCGAAAGGAATCTCATCCACCTTGGTGTAGGCCTCGGAAAGATCCTGAAGGCTGGGATCCTCTTCCTCTTCCTCCTCGGTCTTGGCGATGATGGCCATATCCATCAGGTTCTTATAACCGGTCTGGAAGTAGCTGTTAAGATAAGCATGGCGCAGGATCCTGGAATCCTCCAGTCCCTCGATATTCATGTGGTACTCCAGGATGATGTGATCCTGGGTCAGGGTACCGGTCTTATCTGTGCAGAGCACATCTATAGCACCGAAATTCTGGATAGAGTTCAAGTTCTTCACGACCGTCTTCTGTTTACTCATTGAGACAGCGCCCTTGGCCAGACAGGTCGTAACGATCATAGGCAGCATCTCAGGTGTCAGGCCGACAGCGATTGAGATACCGTACATGAAAGCGTCCACCCAGTTACCATTGGTGATACCGTTGATAACGAAGACGGTGGGGACCATGACCAGCATAAAACGAATCAGAACCCATGACACAGCGTTAACACCTTTGGAGAAGCTTGTCTCCACCTCTGCATCCTGCAGAGTCTGGGCCATAGTACCGAAAATGGTGTAGTCACCGGGGGAGACCACGATGGCCTTGCCGGATCCTGAGACGACGTTGGTACCCATGAAAACGATGTCCTGATAATCGGTCAGTACCGGCAGTGTACTCTCGGGGAGTGTGGGCCATTTTTCGATAGGCTCAGACTCACCGGTCATACCGGACTGGGAGACGAACAGGTCATTGGCCTCGATGATGCGGCAGTCAGCCGGAATCATGGTGCCTGCGGACAGATGGATGATATCTCCGACGACCAGATCATCGTTGGGGATTTCGATCTCTTCCTGTCCCTTACGGGTGACCGTGCTGGTGGATGTGATCAGCGCCAGCAGTGACTTGGTGGCATTTCCGCTTCGCGTCTCCTGAACGAAACGCATGATACCGGAAATAGCGACCATGCAGAGGATGATGATGACTGTCATGCAGTCGAAATCATCCGGTGTGCTTCCCAGCAGGTTCAGCATAGGGCAGATCATATCCGTGATAGCGGAAACGATAGCCAGGCAGCACAGGATAGCCGTGAAGGGGTTGACGAACGCGGAAGCAAGTCTCTCAGCCATAGTTTTCTCTCTTCCGTGCGTGACAACGTTCTTCCCGTATTTCTCACGGTTCTTGTTAACTGTTGCCTCATCAAGACCCACGAGATTTCCGTCAATTTCTTTTAACAGATCTCCGATGGGCTGATTGGCAAAGTGCTCGATACGCTGCTCAGTGATTTCGCGGATCTCATTCCGCTTACTGTCGGCAGAAGTATCGGCTTTCTTGTTCTTCGCCATAACTCTCACCTCTTTCTTTAAAAAACTTGTGATGTGAAAAGTATTCTGGCTTACCCTGCTATGGCAGAGCGGGCCGGTTTATGATTAACCGCTTTGCGGGGGCCGGGCTCATTGTCCCAAACCCCGCAAAGCGTATGGCTGACTCCTACTCCAGCTTATATTTATCGCTTTTTTGGATGTAGATTACATCAAGGATAGTGACCACCATCCAGGCCAGCATGGCCCAGGCGAAGCAGTTGGTCTTAAAGGCTGCCCAGAATCCGCTTACCAGAAAAATGGCGCCGCAAAGCATGAGTATGCCTCCCAGATTCCGGCAGAGAGGCTTGATGTCTACTTTGGCCTTCTCCTCCTCAGTCATATTCTGCCAGGCCTTGATATGTTCGTGTCCCTTGCCAATCAAAAAAACAAAACCTGCGATCAGGAAAATTATGCCGAAAAGCAGGCATGATCCGTTGATATTGGAAAGTATATTCATCTGCGTTCGCTCCTCCCGGCCTTTAAGATTCATGCGGCGGGCACAAAAACCCCGCCCAACACATCTTTGGATACCTTAGCGGAAGAGACAAAATAAAAAAATGAATAAAGTCTTGCGAAAGTCTTGCGATTCAGAAGGGTTTAGAAAAATGTACAATTAACTAGGTGCCCTAATAAGGAAAATTATGAAAAGCGACGAGCATCTCAAAAAGCTTCGCGTTTTTCGATGTCCGTTGCACTCAAATGCGGCTATGAGAGGAGATTTATGCCTGCAAACAGTCAAAATCTCCACCATAACCGCACTCTCGTCGCTTATCGCTCAAATCAAGGTTATCACCTACTGGGGAGTCCCGGCATGGTCATGATGTCACCTGTTAAGGCCACGATGAAGCCGGCGCCTGCGGAGACTTTAAGGTTTCTGACCGTGATGGTAAAGCCGGAAAGTGCACCCAGAAAGTGGTGGTCATCGGAGAAGCTGTACTGGGTCTTGCCCTCTCCGGCAGGTGTCGGGTTGATGGCCGTCACCAGGACCAGCTTCCCATCCGGCTTCCCGGCCTGATCACGCAGCAGGGCGTAGTCCACCTTCGCCTTATAATTCCCATACAGCTCCAGGCACTTCTCATCCTCACCGGCGATCTCAGCGATCTCTGTGATCTTTCTCATCTCGCACACCTGAGCTATCTCTATATCACTTTTATATGTCATATGAATCTCTCTTTAATTGTACGGATAATAATCAAATATTCCCTGGATCGCATCTGTGATATTCATAATTAAATCCAGCGGCAATTCACCTGTTTTCTTATATCCACGAAAATGCAGATCCAATAATTTTACCTGTTCACACATAACAGTACCGGAAATATCATCGGTTTCAATATAAATGTGTAATGGGTCTGTATCAGTAGTCTGCCTGATCGGGCACGCCATAACCCTCTCAGATCTGTTAAAAAAATTTTTACTGACGATCAAAACCGGAAATGTCTGCTTTTCAACCTTCAGGACATCACCCTGTGAGATATCAAGCATGCCCTACCATACCTCTCTTCCCACAGGCTCACCCCAATCGGACTCCTCATATGGCCCAAGCTTTCCACCACATTCCGCAGTGCGTTCTTCTAAAGTTTTATGTTTAAAGGTTTTGGATAAAACTATATCTTCATTTACAACTTTAACCTGAAGATAATCATTAAGATGGATCCCAAGAGTTTCAAGTAACTCTTTGGAAAATCTTACTCCCTGGCCATTTCCCCATGCTTTTACCTGCGCGACCATAATACAGCTCCTCTCTTAAAATATTTTTAGTATATACTAAGTATATACCATCCAAAAGCAATTATCAATAAAGTTTTACTCGAGTCCGTAAAGGGCAGCGCCCAGCGCACCCACGATCTCAGGCTCCTCGTAGATGTAGAGAGGAGTTCTCAGCATCTCCTCCAGAACTCTGACGACGCCGGGATTCTTTGCTACTCCTCCCGTCATCATGTAGACTGGCTCGGGATTTACTCTCCTGATGAGGGACATGGCCTTGCCTGCTATGGCTTTGTGGACGCCGTGGGCTATGTCGGACGTCTCCTTATTCTGAGCTATAAGTGAGATGACCTCCGACTCGGCGAAGACCGTGCACATGCTGCTGATCTCCACATCCTCTTTTGACTTAAGGGACAGAGGACCCAGCTCACTTATGTCCACCTCCAGGGTGGCGGCCATCATCTCCAGGAAGCGTCCCGTCCCGGCGGCGCATTTGTCGTTCATGACGAAATCAACCACTTCGCCCTGTTCATTAAGCTTTATGGCCTTGCTGTCCTGGCCGCCTATGTCCAGGATGGTGCGGACTTTCGGATTTAAAAAATACGCTCCCCGCCCATGGCAGCTGATCTCCGTCACATTCCTGTCGGCGAAGGGGATGCTGACACGGCCGTAACCGGTGGAGACGATTGAGGAGAGATCCGGGAGTTCCAGACCAGCCTGCGAAAGCACCTGCTTAAGGATGCGTTGTGCGCTCTCAGAGCTTCTGGCCCCTGTGCGCAGGACTGCCGAGGCAAGGATTTCTTTTTTCTCATTTATTATTACGGCGTTGGTGGAAGTAGAGCCACTGTCTATTCCCATGATATACATATGCCTTTCTCCTTTATTTATATTATTTTGAATGGCGGCAACTGTTCCTGTCCGTTTGCCGGATAATTCTTCTGATACCATTTTTGACTGCGGATCCAATCCTTTAGACAGCTTATCTCCCGCTACGTCCCCAACTGATATGCGGGGAATTTCAGGAGCGTCTATACCAGGACAGCTGCAGCGGTCATTATCCATTTTATCTGAACCTGACTGTCGCCCTGTCTCACTCTCATCTGTCGTCTTCCCATGTTTTTTCCCAGTCCTCAGCTCCTCGCAGAAAGCCTCTACCCTGGTGAGTATCTGTCCGGCGCACTGGCTGGTGGCGTCAGTCTCCAGTTTCACCATGGGCAGGCCGCAGCTTTCCTTAAGCTCCGTATATTCATATGAATAAATGTCGCAGAATTTCACCGTATGATAAATGATGCCGTCCAGCTCTCCGGCGCATTCCGCCAGTATATCCTGCCTGCGACAGGCCTCGCTCATACGCATACAGGGGATCTGGTCAAGGAGGCTCTTTGCATAGCTTCCCAATATATCTTCCCTGTCTATGGCATACTCCCTGGTGACCCCGGTGCAGGTCAGATCCAGTGCTATACGCGCTCCCTTATCCTCGATAAGCTGCTTTACCTCTGAGCCGGGCCGGGCCCCGGCGAGGCAGACTGAGATATCGCAGAGCTTTTCATTTATGTGACCGGAAGAAAGCAGTTCTCTCTTCCGCTCCTGCGCAGCTATCTCTCCATCGCAGATATCCGCCAGCTTTCCCGCATCAAAAGCTCTTCCGGAAAAGGCAGAATATTCCTCTATTAGATTCTTCATCTGTGACTTATAGAGAGAAACGGCGAAATCATTATTCTTCCTGGGCAGGTCGAAGCAGAAAAAGAATTTCTCCGGATGGAGTCGCTTCAGGGTGTCAAAGAGTCTCCGGGAACTGTCACAGCAGGTGGTAAATATCATTCCCCCATAGCTGCCGCACTCGAACTCCTCCAGCACAGCCTTCACGTAGGAGCAGATATTGGGATGCATCAGGCTGTCGGCATGGTTGAAATTAGCCACATGGGGCTCCATGATGACTGCCGTGTCCCCGAAGGCCTCTAATATCTCAATTGGAGCGTATTTGCACATGTAAGCAATCATTCTTAAGCCCCCTTCTGCTGCTCTATGATCTCCAGAAAAGCCTCAAAGCGGGTCTTTATCTGGCCGTCGTGGCTGTTTCTCCTGTCTATTCCATCTCCGTCTATAATGAGGAAAGGCGTGCCCTTCTCCTGCAGTTTTTCTTTAAGTATCATGGCACCGCCGGAGGACTGCTTGCAGCCCCAGTGGCAGAAATTGATGACTCCGTCAGGATGGATCTCCTCCACGATTCGGCTTACCATATCCGCCTTTCTCTCGTAGGAACCGTTGTAGATATTGCAGATCATTTTTTTCGCCAGGGCCTCCAGGGGATGGGCAGGATCCAGCGGCTCCATGTAGTCAAGGCTTAAGTCCAGCCCCTGTATCTGGAATCTGTCGCTGACATTAAAATAGCTTTTGAGAGTCTCCTGATAATAAGGAAGCAAATGAACCCAGAAAATATTAATTCCGTGAAACTCCGGTGCGGAACTTAATTCTTCCTCCATCTCCCTATAGAAATCATAGATCTCAGACGTTCCGATATTCATGTGATTTGCAAAGAGCATATACATTTGCATGGTAAGTGTTGATGGATAAGCCCTGGTCGCCATCATGGCAAGGCTTCTGGCGTAGCTTTCCTTGGAGGCATTTTCCCGCTTTAATATCCCGGAGAGGCGGTCCATATCAAGACCTGTGTGGAAGGTCTCCTCCAACCGGCCGATGAGCTCCCGCAGCTGTCCCACCACATACTCTTCCGCTTCCGGCGTATACTTATCGGGGATATCCAGAAGAAATGTGGGTACATGATGCTTTCGTCCCAGATGTCGGAAGGTATTCACATTTCCATCGCAGATTGTGGAGGTGGTGACCGCGAAGGCCGCCGGGGGAATGATGCCGCTGTCCATGGCACCGACAAAATTCCTGTGATATGAGCAGAGCGTGGGGGAAATGCCCTCTGCCTCGGCGTAGTCCAGGAAATAATCTTCTATTGTAAATCCTGACAAAAACGAGCTGAGACACTCAATTGATAATGTATGGACATCAAAGCACTGCAGTATCTCCACCGGCGCAAAGATATTGGCCCAGACAGTGTGCTCCGGGTCTTTTAATGCCGCCCTCACCTGTTCCACAGCGTAAGTGTTAAGATGCCGCCATGCAGCGGGAATCTTCCTGTCCGCCAGATGATTTGTGCGGAATCTCTCCAGGCCCAGCCCCACGCATATCATGCGATAGGCTGCCTTTTTGTGGACGGGTGCCTGCTTTTTTATTATATTCCCGTAGGTGCGAACTAAATTCATAACTCTCCCTGCACCGTCGCAACCGAGTAGGGGCGATGCGCCGGTATTACTCATTGCTCAGGTCTGAACCGGTCAGCCTGCCACCGCCTGCTTCCTCCCCGTTATCTTCTTTATCACGAAGAGCACCGCCACCATCAGCACGACACCTATGGGCAGGCAGATGACCGCCCTCCTTATGAATCCCGCAAGAATATAGGTGACAAAGCTGACACAGGCCACTGTAATGGCGTAGGGCAGCTGGGTCGAGACATGGTTCACGTGGCTGCACCGGGCCCCCGCCGAGGACATGATGGTCGTATCCGAAATAGGCGAACAGTGATCGCCGCAGACGGCTCCGGCCATGCAGGCTGAGATGGAGAGGACCAGCATGGTCTCATCTTTCCCGGCAAACACTGCCACGACGATAGGAATGAGAATTCCGAAAGTCCCCCAGGATGTGCCTGTGGAGAATGAGAGGAATACCGCCACCACAAAGATGATAGCCGGCAGGAAGTAGAACAGCCCGCCTTTGGCCGCGTCCACGACCCCTGCCACATACTCGGAAGCTCCCAGGCTTACGGTCATGGCTTTGAGGGTCCAGGCCAATATCAGGATGATCATAGGCGGGATCATGGTCTTGGCACCCTCGGGGATGCACTTGATGGAATCGCCAATCTTCATGGTCTTCCTGACCGCATAGAATATGATGGTGATGAGCATTCCGAAAAAACTCCCTATCATAAGGCCCAGAGCCGCCTCGCTCTCCGAGAAAGCTGTGATGAAGCCCACACCTGAGAAGAATCCACCGGTATAAATGATGCCGATGATGCAGCAGGCGATGAGGGCTATGACAGGAAATACCAGGTCGATGACGCCGCCGTTCGCGTGGTCCTCCTCGTCGGAATCGTCGCCGTAGGGACGGTCAGGCGTAGTGAAAAGGTCGCCCTTCTCAAAGGCGTTTCTCTCATGGGTCCTCATGGGGCCGAAATCCATCTTGAAAAGTGTCAGGGCGAAGAGCATGACTATGGTAAACAATGCGTAATAATTGTAGGGTATGGCCTTGATGAATAATGCAAAACCGTTTTCCCCCTCCACGAAGCCGGTGACTGCGGCAGCCCAGGATGAGATGGGGGCGATGATGCAGATGGGGGCTGCGGTGGAGTCTATGATGTATGCCAGCTTCGCCCGGGAAATCTTATGCTCGTCGGTGACCGGCCTCATGACCGTGCCCACAGTCAGGCAGTTAAAGCCGTCATCCACGAAGATCAGAAGGCCTAAGAGTATGGTGACCAGCTGGGCTCCGACACGGCTCTTTATATGCTCCCCGGCCCATTTTCCGAAGGCCACGGAACCGCCGGCCTTTGTCATGAGGCAGACCATAATCCCTAAGAGCTCCACGAAGAGCAGGATCTCCACATTGTCGGCGTCCGCCACTGCTCCCACCAGCCCGGTGCGGAATATGTGCTGGATGATAGTTGAAAAATGGGGACCTGCATAGAAAATGCCGCCGATGACTATCCCTATAAATAGGGAACTGTAGACTTCCTTGGTGATAAGAGCCAGGACTATGGCCACGATGGGAGGCACAAGAGCCCAGAATGTGGCATACATGGTGGGGGTGTAATCTCCGCCGTCAGAAGCAAAGGCTGTCACCACGGTACATGCCAGTATAATAAGAGCTGCAAGGGTTCCAAAAAATAATTTCTTTCTCTTCATGATATTCTTCCCATTATCAAAATATACATGATCACACGGATTGCTCCGCACTCCGTGCTCTCACAATCCTGAAAATATAGCTGTGCATACACTCACACTGCTCTGCACGCTTTCTCACTAAGCTCCTGCTTCGCAGTCGCTAAGTGTTCAATGTGTAAGCTCGCTTACGCTTGCTAAGTGTTCGTAGCATCGTGATCCGCTTATTTTTTTGAAAAAATGGCTTCTCACTCATATTTAGCGGTTCCAATATCCATGAAATCGGATTCAGGCGTCTTTTTCACGGCTATTGTCCCCTGGTGTTATATCCTACCATTTTTGTGGGTATAAATCAAGGAATACTTAACCGGCATATCCCTGCGGTGAGGATCAATGTTGCATTTCAGACGTCACCAAGTGACGCCTGAAATGCAACTGCAGCACCCGCATTTAAAGTCGCCTCCGGCGAGGCGGGTGCTGCTTTGGCATAATTTACTCGTTCTCACCGCGCCAGCAGCGGAGTGCCTGGCGCGGGCCTGAAAAGTAACCGATCAACCTATACCATGACGCAGCAAAAGGCACTTCCTCATGGAAATGCCTTTTGCTGTAATTGCGAAAAATAGAAAGCGGTCAACTCAAATTTTTCGTACACGCAAATACTACTCTCTAAGTTCCCAAATGTCGAGACCTGAAATTCTTGCGATTTTCTTGCGAAGAGCGCTACTGTGTGAACAGTTTACTTATTATATATTTTCTTTACATACTCCAGCCTCGAACCCATGTTTTCCAGCATCAGATCCGCTATGGTCAGCGCAGCCATGGATTCGACAACCACAACGGCGCGGGGCGCAATGACCGGATCATGACGTCCCTTTATCTCTATAATCGTCGGTTCTCCGGATGATGTCACAGTCTGCTGGGGTTGTGCTATTGAGGGAGTGGGCTTTAAGGCGGCTCGGAATATTAGCTCTCCGCCATCGCTGATACCGCCCAGGGTACCTCCTGAGTGATTAGTCTGCTTTATGATATGGCCTTCATAGTCTGTAATGAAAGGGTCATTATTTTCAGAGCCATGCATGGCCGCCGCTGCAAAACCGTCACCTGTCTCAAATCCTTTCACAGCCCCAATGGACATGACTGCACTCGCAAGCCTGGCGTCCAGCTTATCAAAGACCGGCTCGCCTATCCCGGCGGGCAGGCCGCTGATAACGCACTCTATCACGCCTCCCATGGAATCTTTATTCTGTATGCAGGCACCAAGACAGGCTTCGGCCCTGGCGGCTGCCAGTGCATCCGGCATACATAAAGGATTCCTGCCAATCTCCCCAGGGTCAAACTTTTCCATGTCGGCATGTATCTGCCCTATGGATTTCACGTAGGCAAGCAGGGAGATCCCTAGCTCATTTAATAATCTGACTGCAATGGCCCCGGCAGCCACACGTCCTATGGTCTCCCTGCCGGATGAACGTCCGCCTCCGCGGTAATCCCTGAATCCATACTTGGCATCGAAAGTGTAATCAGCGTGCCCCGGGCGGTATTTATCCGCTATATCACTGTAATCAGCGGAATGATGGTCGGTATTTCTCACTAACAGGGAAATGGGAGAGCCCGTGGTCTTTCCCTCGAAGACACCGGAAAGGATTTCCACAATGTCGCTCTCCCTGCGGGAAGTGGCGTAAACAGACCGGCCGGGTCTCCTTCTGTCCAGAAACTTCTGTATATCCTCTTCGCAGAGCGTGAGTCCCGCAGGGCAGCCGTCCACCACCACGCCGACCGCCTTACCGTGGGATTCTCCCCAGGTAGTTATTTTAAAAATATCTCCGTATGTTGAACCGGCCATATCACATTCCTCCCTGCTTAAGCTTGATTTATCTGTTTTCTGCACCGGCAGCGGAGTGCCCGGTGCAGGCCTGAAAAAACTCGTTACTTTTCACACGGTAACAAAAACTCATGCTTACATTATCATGACGCAGCACTATATCTTGATTTTTAGCCTCTGATAGGTTAGAGTAAATTTATCTGATTGCCGCATGGCGACAATCATCTTTTAACCCATTATAAAATGTTTTTACAAAATCGTAAAGTCGTAAAGGAATTTTGAAATGTATAAGATACTTAAGACAGACGGCAGAGCAAAAAGAGCGGAATTTACCACAGTCCACGGCACTGTCCAGACACCGGTATTTATGAATGTGGGGACGGCTGCGGCCATTAAGGGGGCGGTTTCAACTGAAGATCTCCATGAGATTGGTGCCCAGATAGAACTGTCCAATACTTACCATCTCCATGTGCGCCCCGGCGATGAGCTGATAAAGGAGCTGGGCGGCATCAGGAAGTTTATGGTCTGGGACAGGCCGGTGCTCACCGACTCCGGCGGCTTCCAGGTATTCTCCCTGGCGGAGCTGAGGAAGATCAGAGAGGAAGGAGTCAGGTTCCATTCCCATGTGGACGGCCGTATCATTTTCATGAGCCCTGAGGTCAGTATGCAGATACAGTCTAACCTGGCCTCCACCATAGCCATGGCTTTCGACGAGTGCGCCCCCGCCCTGGCTGAAAGGGATTATGTTAAGCCCTCAGTCGACAGGACTTATCGCTGGCTTGTAAGATGTAAAGATGAGATGCAACGCCTGAATTCACTGGAGGATACCATAAATAAGGATCAGTTGCTTTTTGGTATAAACCAGGGGGCCATCTACGAGGATATCCGCATTGACCATGCAAAGCGCATCAGTGAGATGGATCTGGACGGTTACGCCGTAGGCGGCCTGGCTGTCGGGGAGACACACGAGGAAATGTATCACATTCTGGATGTCACAGTGCCATATCTGCCCCAGGATAAGCCCACCTATCTCATGGGCGTCGGCACCCCGGCCAATATACTGGAGAGCGTTGAGCGCGGCGTGGACTTCTTCGACTGTGTCTACCCCAGCCGCAACGGACGGCACGGACACGTCTACACCAACCACGGCAAGCTGAATCTCTTTAATAAAAAATACGAGAAAGACACCCGCCCTATTGAACCGGGCTGTGCCTGTCCCGCCTGCCGCAGCTACAGCCGCGCCTACATCCGCCACCTCTTAAAAGCAAAAGAGATGCTGGGCATGCGCCTCTGCGTGCTGCACAATCTCTATTTCTATAATACGATGATGTCTGAGATCCGTGATGCGATTGATGCGGGTAAATATCATACATATAAAGAAGATAAGCTCTATCGTATGAGCCAGGATGAATAGCCTGCCTCAGCGACCCGACTTCGGATCCTGCCCGCATAACCGCATTTTCATTTCCCTCACGCGAGCTTATGGATATATATACTGTTGGGCTGCTCCACTAACAACGGTTTCGCAGACATCAAAAAGTATTTCTCCTCATAATTCACCTTGTATGTCGTGATCGTCCCGGTATTCTGCCCCAGGGCGATAAAATGCTCTCCGTCCGGCATGGCCGCAATGGCCTTGGGATAATCCCCGCTTAAAGAGCCAAAGCAGTTCATGGTCAAAAGTCCTGTATCGGGGTCTATATCAAATATCGATGCGATATTCGTGGTGGTATTGCTGACAAAAAGATGCTTCCTGTCCCTGGAGAAATCCATTCCGAATGAAGCCGAATGGCGACGGTGCTCTCCCGCCAAGGTGGGCACTTTCTGGATTGGCTTAATGAAAGAATTCTCCTCCAGGGTCCCCCTCTCAGGCAGCTTGTATACAGCCACCTGATTAGCTGTCTCCATAAGTATGTACACAATTTGCCCCTGCCAGTCCACATGCACCAGTCTGGGGTGGGAATCCAGCTCACAGCGTATGATATCCCTGAGCTTCAGCTTCCCGGTCTTCTCATCGAAATCATAGGACTTTACCTGGTCAAGCCCGTTGTCCACGGCAAAGAGTCCTTTTAGATCAGGTGCCATCTTCACACAGGTGATGTGCGGCATCAGATTCCTCCCGGAGGCATCCACTCCCATTCCCTGATGGAAGACTCCGTCGGATATATCCCCGATAGTGCCATCGTCATTTAAATGCATGACGGAGATACGCCCGTCATAAAATCCTGCCACAAAGAGATAATTATCCTCATCATCGGTCTCCAGATAGCAGCCCCTCATGCCGCCGGTCCATTGAAGGTTCATGAACTCCAGGTCACCGTCGGGCATTATCTTAAAGGAAGCCACACCCTGATCCGTGGTGCAGTACAGATATTCCCCGCTGTTCGATACCAGCACGTCCGAGGGATTATAGGCCGATACAGCCTTTCTCACAGTCGGCGTCCAGGTATCCGTATCAATGTCCAGAATATATATCCCTTCTGATTTCCCCCGGGTATAGGTACCCACATAAGCCACATAACGCTCCTCAGCCATAGCACTTATTCCTCCTCTTTTCTTCGCAGGACATCATACATTTCCATCTCATGCCCCACGTTAATATACAGAATCTGACGGGGATGGGGTGCCGACTCCTGCGGCAGACCCTCCTCGTTGCGGATATCTTTTACGGTCACTTCAATATTATCGCTCTCCGGCCTCACAATTTCAATAGTTTCTCCCACAGAAAATTTATTTTTCTGCTCGATACGAAAATAACCGTCAGCAGTCCTCTCACCCACTACTCCAAGAAATGTGTAGTCCCGGATATAGGTGTTGCTGTCGTAGATCATAGCCGTATCATCTGGTTTTCCATAGAAAAAACCCGTGGAAAATTTCCGTCTGGTACACTCGCTGACTTCTCTCAGGTAATCAGCCGCATGTTCCTGATAATAATGCGGCCTGCGGAAATGATCATCAATGGCACGGCGGTAGGCTTTTGTCACCACCGCCACATAAAGTGCGGACTTCATTCGTCCCTCCACCTTCAGGCTGTCAACACCGGCATCTGCAAGATCCGGAATGTGGTCGATCATGCACAGGTCGGCGGAGTTCATTATATATGTCCCCCGCCCATCCTCGAAAACAGGCAGATACTGACCAGGCCGCTTTTCTTCCTCCAAAGTGTATTTCCAGCGGCATGGATGGGTGCATGCGCCCTGATTGCCGTCACGGCCGGTGAGGTAGTTGCTGAGCAGGCAGCGTCCGGAGTAGGATACGCACATGGCACCGTGGACGAAAGCCTCTATTTCCATATCTGAGGGGATCCGGGACCTGATCCCGCCAATCTCCTCCAGGGAAAGCTCTCTGGCAGCCACAACCCTTTTAGCTCCCAACTCATACCAGAAGAGAAAAGTCTCAGAGTTCGTATTATTCGCCTGGGTGCTGATATGAATGTCAATATCAGGGCAGATCTCCCGAGCCAGCACAAACACACCCGGATCGGAAATGATAAGTGCATCCGGCCGCAGCTCTTTCAGTGAAAGAAGATAATCCCTTATACCGGCCAGATCATTTTCATGGGCGAAGATATTTACCGTGACATAGACCCTCACTCCCTCCCTGTGGGCGAAAGCTATGCCCTCTCTCATGCCTGCCGGTGTGAAATTCTTGGCCCCGGCCCTCAGTCCAAAGGATTCCCCTCCGATGTAGACGGCATCCGCACCGTAGGTCACAGCTACCCTGAGCACTTCAGGGCTTCCTGCCGGGATAAGCAGCTCAGGCTTTTTTATACTTCTCTCCATCTTCATGCCGTCCACACATGATTCTGATGATACCACGGATCGCTACGCTCTTCGGATATCAGATCTCCTTAAAATCCAGACAGCCGATGATCTCCCGCTCAATGTGCTGGACGATCTTGCAGAGGGCTATCTCAGCGTTGACATACTCTTTCATTATGTCATCCTGGTAGACATCATGAAATGAGTCTGCCAGCCTGTCCATCTCGGCGAACATATCCACTGTGTCCCCCTTATTCTGCAGCTCGTAGGTCTTGGTACGAAACTCGTGGAGCCGGGCTATTTTATCCGGATGATCCTCCACCTGCTCCACTGCCTTTTTGTAACGTTTAAGCTGGGGGCTGGCCTTCACAGCCTCCACCAGTGCGTCAAGACTGTTGTTGTAATCCTCCATTTTATCCCCTCCTATTCTTCTGTAACACACGGATTGCTCCACTCTTCGAGTTCCCGCAATCCTGAAAACATTGCTATGCATACACTCACACTGCTCTGCACGCTTTCTCACTAAGCTCCTGCTTCGCAGTCGCTAAGTGTTCAATGTGTAAGCTCGCTTAAGCTTGCTAAGTGTTCGTAGCATCGTAATCCGCCCATTTTTCTTCGAAAAATGGCTTCTTACTCATGTTTTTGCGGATCCCCAAGTCAGCCAATCAGATGCCAGCATCTATTGTCTGACTTCTGTACCCTTGTGTTACACTTCCTGTATGATCGGCATCAGCATGGGCCTCCGCTTAGTTGTCCTCCACACGTATTCTCCCAGGTCATCCTTTATCTCAGACTTGATCCTGCCCCAGTCTGTGATACCCTGATCTATCATGCGGCATACCGCCGCATTCACCACTTCCTGGGCCTCGTCAATGAGGCTCTCAGATTCCTTCACATATACAAAGCCGCGGCTGACTATATCCGGTCCCGCCAAAAGCTCGCCGTTTTCCGCATCCAGGGCCAGCACCACAATAATGATGCCGTCCTCCGCCAGATGCTGTCTGTCTCTCATGACGATATTTCCCACATCACCGATGCCGAGGCCGTCAACAAAGACTGTTCCCGCCGGCACCTCTCCGGTAATCTCCGCACTCTCTCCGTCCATCTCCAGCACATCTCCCGAGGACAGCATAAGTATATGCTCACTGTCCCAGCCAAGCTCCTTCGCCAGACCGGCCTGGGCCTTCCTGTGGCGGAACTCACCGTGGATGGGAATAGTGTATTTCGGCTGCAAAAGGGAGTAGATAAGCTTAAGCTCCTCCTGGCAGGCATGGCCTGATACGTGAGTGTCCTGGAAAATGACCTCAGCACTCATCTGGTAAAGCTCATTTATGATCTTCGATACTGCCTTCTCATTTCCGGGTATGGGATTCGAACTGAAGACGATGAGGTCATTGGGCGTGATCTTCACTTTCCTGTGGGTTCCGTTGGCCATCCGTGACAATGCCGCCAGAGGCTCACCCTGGCTGCCGGTGGTGATGAGTACCATCCTCTCATCCGGATAATTTTTCATATAATCGACTTCAATGAGTGTGTCCGGAGGAATATTGAGATATCCCAGCTCAGAGGCGATCTCAATGACAGTCACCATGCTGCGGCCTTCCACAACCACCTTCCGCCCGAATTTATACGCCGTGTCTATGATCTGCTGCACCCTGTCCACATTTGAGGCAAAGGTGGCGATAATGATCCTCTGATGGGTATGTTCGGAGAAAATATTTGCAAAGATCTTCCCTACCGTCCGCTCCGTCATGGTAAAACCGGCCCGCTCAGCGTTGGTACTGTCGCACATCAGTGCAAGGACTCCCTTCTTACCAAGCTCACCGAAACGCTGCAGGTCTATGGCGTCTCCATAGACCGGGGTGTAATCCACCTTGAAATCCCCCGTGTGGACTATTATGCCCACCGGTGTGTGTATGGCCAGAGCCGCCGCATCCTGTATGCTGTGGTTCGTCCTGATGAACTCCACACCGAAATTTCCGGCATTAATATGCTGTCCGTAGCTGACTACCTTGCGCTTTACCACATCCAGCATCTCATGCTCATCCAGCTTGTGTTCGATCAGTCCCATGGTAAGGCGGGTGGCATAGACAGGAGCAATTATTTCCTTAAATACATACGGCAAAGCCCCGATGTGATCCTCGTGTCCGTGGGTGATAAAAAAAGCCTTCAGCTTATCTGCATTATCTTGTAAATAAGTGATCACCGGCACACAGAGATCTATGCCGTACATGTCGTCCTCGGGGAACGCCAGACCACAGTCTACCACAATAATACTGTCATCGTACTCGAAGGCAGTAATATTCATCCCTATGGATTCCAGTCCACCCAAAGGGATTATCTTTAAATTTTTATTGTCCGCCTGCAAAACACACCTCCAATCCAAAATCCTTTGATGATCCTACAGGCTCCAAAGTCATGCGGTCGCATGCGGGCATCCATCGCAAGACTTTTTATCCCGGATCATCAAAAATCGAATTCGATATCCTCCAGGAGTTCCCCGAAGACTTTAGTGATAGCGGCAAGCTCACCATCATCCTCGACGATCTCATAGATGATATCATCCTCATCTGTCCTCAATTCTCTTAAAATATAAGCGTCACAGTCCTCCTCATCATCCTCGGCCACAAGGAGATAGCTGACGCCTGCTATGCACGTCTGTTCCAGCACAAAAAATTCTGACTCCTCATCGGTGTCCGGATCCAAAAAAACTATTTTATCCGGTCTGTCTTCCATCTGTTTACGATCCCCTCTCGAAAAACTAAAAAATAAATTTCAGGAGATAATCCTGTTACTTTGCAATATTCTCCCTGCCGTCAAGATATCCCTGCAGTATAAATACCGCCGCTATCTTATCCACCTGCTCCTGTCGCTCATCCCATGACAGTCCGGCCTCGTCCATGGCTCTGTCCGCCATGACCGTGGTAAGCCGCTCGTCCACCAGTTCCACTGCAAGCCCTGTCCGACGTTCCAGATTCTCCTTAAACTCATTTGTAAGTTCGCAGCGCTCACCCTCAGCACCGCTTAAATGGAGCGGATAGCCCAGAACTATTCTCCCCACCTCATACTCCGCTGCCAGTCTCTCGATCTCCGCATAAGTCCGGCGTAATTTGTTCGCTGATTTCCTGCGGATGATCTCCACACCCTGGGCAGTAAGAAATAAGGGATCGCTTACCGCTACCCCCACCGTCTTAGAACCGAAATCAAGACCCATTATCCTCATACCTGCCATCCGTGCCTCCTGGCATAATCCGTCAGGACCTCTTCTACCAGTTCATCCCTCTCCACTCTCATGATCAGTGAGCGTGCATTATTGTAGCTGGTGATGTAAGTGGGATCACCGGACATGATGTATCCCACTATCTGGTTAATCGGATTGTATCCCTTCTCAATCATGGCCTTGTAAACTATCTCCAGGATCTCGCCGACCTTAAGCTCCGGTGCCTTCTCCACTTTAAAGTACTGTGTATTTCCCAAATCTCTCATGCAAATGTCCTCATCTATGTAAATAAAACAATATTCCTTAAATATTCTAAACCATATTATCGGAAAAAACAACAGGCAAAATGCGGTTTCTCAAATCTTCTTCAGAGGAAAAGCGGACCCTGATATATTCCGGGGTAAATCCCGTAAAATATTGCCGCCCCTCTTCAAAAAAGGGTTCCTCAAAAAGCACTTCCACCACTTTCCCATTGTACCATTTCTTAAACTCATCCTCCAATGCGAGACCAAGCGAGATCAGGCCGACGCTGCGCCTGGCAGCCACTTTACCCGGAACCTGCTTTGGCATCTTCGCAGCAGGAGTACCGTCCCGTCTGGAGTACTTAAAGACATGTATCTGATAAAATCCGACTTTTCCCGCAAAATCGCAGGTATTTTCATACTCCTCTTCAGTCTCTCCGGGAAATCCCACTATAATGTCGGTCGTCAGCGCAGGATGCTCATAAAAATTCCTGATGATCTCACATTTCCTATAATACCCATCCGCCGTGTAATGCCGGTTCATCCGTCTTAAAACCGTGTCACTTCCGCTCTGTAGTGACAGATGAAAATGAGGGCAGACTTTCTCATAGGATGCCAGTTCCCTCACAAAATCCTCCGTGATGATCCGGGGCTCCAGAGAACCCAGACGTATCCGCTGTATCCCTTCTATGTCATTGATGCCTTTTATCAGATCAAGCAGGGGTCTGCCTTCCTTATTTCCCATCAGGTCGGTCCCGTAAGCACTCAGGTTAATGCCAGTTAAGACTATCTCCTTAAATCCGTCCGCCGCCAGGCTTTTCGCCTCATCCAAAGCATCCTCCGGCCTCCTGCTCCTGTTCCGGCCCCTGGCGTATGGTATGGCGCAGTAACTGCAGAACTGGTTACAGCCGTCCTGGATCTTAAGGAAAGCCCTGGTATGCTCACTGGGGTGGGTGATTCCCAGTTCCTCAAATGGGCGCTCCGGTGCATTTATATCTATGATCTCTGAACAGTTACACTTGTTTTTGCCGACCTGTGAGTGCGCATCTGTGCCTTTTGCCGGGGCTGTGCCGACAGTGCCCTGCATCTCCTGTTCATATTTTTCTATGAGGCTTATCAGCTCACCTTTCCTGTCATTTCCTATGATGATATCCGCATCGCCGTTATGAAGCAGCTCTTCTCCCATAGCCTGGACATAGCAGCCCACCGCCACTATTATGGCGTCCGGATTCGACTTCCTCGCCTTGTGGAGCATCTGCCGGGATTTATGGTCGGCGATGTTTGTCACGGTGCAGGTATTTACCACGCAGACATCCGCAGGATGGCCGAAAGACACGATCTCATATCCCGCCCTGATCAGCTGCTGTTCCATAGCCTCTGTCTCACAGGCATTTACCTTACATCCAAGATTGTGCAGAGACGCTTTCTTCATAAAATTTTTCGCTTTCTTTAAACAGTTCAGATTGACATTAAGGTGAATTCAAGTTAGTATATCCCATACACACTGTGTGGACAGCAACTCGCGACACGGACTTTTAACGGAGGTATTATTATGAAAAAAGTTCTCGTATCACTTAATTCAATTGATAAAGTAAAAAGCTTTGTAAAGGATATTTCACAGTTCGAAAATGATTTCGACCTGATATCCGGGAGATATGTCATTGACGCGAAGTCTATGCTGGGCATATTCAGCCTTGATCTGTCAAAGCCCATCGAGCTCTCCATCCACGCCGATGAGGAGGAGACGGCTGCCATTATCGAGCAGCTTGGCCCATACCTGGCATAGCCCGGACGATCACAATTTAGCATATCGGATCTTAAGGGGCACCATCGCGGCAGATGGTGTCTTTTTTATGTGATAGGAAACTTCGTCTCCTATCACATAAAAACGCTCCGCGAGAATGCGCAGCTCGCGGAAAGGAAATTGTTGCTTACGCAACCCGCTCGCGCGCGAAGATTGCGCAAGCGCAATCTTTTTTATTATATCAGGCTGCCTCACTCCCCCACCGTGATGATCTCCGTGGTGGAAAGCGCTGTCTCCATCAGCTCCTCTATCGTTCCCTCCAGCCTGTGCTCTGAGCGGCGGATAGCCCCGATATTCGGCTTGGTCACCGGATGCTTTGCCACGAAAATGGTACAGCAGTCCTCATAGGGCAGGATGGAGGTCTCGTAGGTGTCAATGCGCTCGGAGACATCAATGATATCCTGCTTGTCGAAAGCGATGAGGGGCCTGTAGACCGGCATGGTGCAGACTGCATCTGTGGCAGCCAGGGATTTCATGGTCTGGCTGGCCACCTGGCCTATGCTCTCACCGGTGATAAGACCCAGGCAATCATCCTTTTTTGCAAAATATTCCGCTATCCTCATCATGTAGCGCCGCATTATAATGGTAAGTTCATCGTGGGGACAGGTATCGTAAATAGCCAGCTGGATATCGGTGAAATTCACCACAAAGAGCTTTATGGGGCCGCTGTATCGGGAGATGATCCCCGCCAGATCTATAACTTTCTGCTTTGCTCTTTCGCTGGTGTAAGGCGGGGCGTGGAAGTACACCGCCTCTATAGTGACGCCTCGCTTTGAGACCATGAAGCCTGCCACCGGGCTGTCTATGCCCCCGGATAAGAGCAGCATGGCCTTTCCCGCAGTGCCAACCGGCATACCGCCGGGACCCGGAATGGACTCTGAATAAATATTCAGGCGATTTCGCAGTTCCACATTTAAGGCTATCTCAGGATTGTGGACATCCACATGCATTTCCGGATAAGTGTCGAGGATGACATCGCCCAACGCAATATTTATCTCCTGGGAATTAAGAGGGAAATTCTTGTCAGCCCGTTTGGTGAAGACCTTGAAGCTCTTATTTTTGTCAGGATATACGCTATCGATATAGGCCAGGACATCCTTTTTCATCTGATCCATATCAGTCAGATCCACCTGCCACATGGGACAGATGGCAACAATTCCAAATACCCGGCGCAGTGCCTCCACGGCACCATCGTAGTCAAAGCGGCCTTTTGCCTCCGCATAGATCCTGCCTCTCTCCGTGGAAATGACAAAATCTCCCTCAACCTTTCCCAATGCCAGCTTTATCTGTCTCACCAGGGCTTCCTCAAAGAGGTAACGATTCTTTCCCTTTATCCCTATCTCACCGTATTTTATCAAAAATGCCCGGAACATAATTTCCTCCTTAGCGCTAATGTTAGCATACATTTAATTGCTGATCATGTGTGGGATTATCGTATGAACTCAATGCCTTCTGTATCTTCTGAGCAGCGGAAGCAGTTCCGCTGTCGCATCCACCGCATAATCGATTTCTTCCTGCGTAGTGTGTATGCTCATGGAAAATCTCAGCGTGGACTCCTGATGAGCCTTGTCAAGCCCTATGGCAGGAAGTGTGGTACCGTCTGCCGGGTGATTGGAAGCGCAGGCGCTGCCGGCGGAGACGTATATCTTTTTCTCCTCAAGAGCGTGAAGCAGCACCTCACTCCGCACTCCCGGAAAGCTGGCACTCACTATATGGGGGGCGCTCTGCCTGTCAGTGCGGCCGTTTATCTGCACATCATCCAGAGCAGCCAGACGGGCCGCCAGATGAGCCTTTAGTCCATACATCCTGTCAATGCGCTCGTCGAAATCCTCATATATCTCTTTTGCGGCTTCCCCCAGTCCCGCTATTCCCGGAGCATTTATCGTACCTGAGCGCATATTCCTCTGCTGTCCCCCGCCGAAGATTATGGGACGTATCTTTGCCCTGTCCCTTATATAGAGGAATCCCACTCCTTTCGGCCCATGTATCTTATGACCGCTGACCGAAAGCAGGTCAATATTCATGGATTTCGGGGCAATCCGGAATTTTCCGTAAGCCTGAATGGCATCCACGTGGAAAAGAATGTCAGGACTTTTCGCATGGATGATCCTCCCGGCCTCAGCTGCCGGCTCCAGCGCACCGATCTCGTTATTCACCATCATGATGGAGACCAGGATGGTGTCGTTGCGCAGCGCCGCAGACAGGTCGTCAGGAGATATCTCTCCGTACCCATTCACCGGCAGCCAGGTGATATCGAAGCCCTGCTCAGCAAGGAACCTCATGGTATTCTTCACAGAGGGGTGCTCCACCGACGTGGTGATGATATGCATGCCACGGCGCCTGTTCGCCATAGCAGCTCCGATGATGGCCATATTGTTGGACTCAGTTCCCCCTGAGGTGAAGACAATCTCCCTGGCCTGGCACCTCAGGGTCTTTGCGATCCTTTCAGACGCCTCACGGACATGCCGCTCCGCCTCGACGCCCTTCATATGCATGGAGGATGGGTTGCCGAAGTCCTCCGTGGAGACGCAGCGGACGATATCCGCTACGGATGCCGCACAGGGCGTTGTCGCCGAATTATCCAGGTAAGCTTCCATACGATCACTCCTCCAAATGCATCATTACTGCGCTCATTGCGCAGACCGCTGCCGTATCAGTGCGAAGGATCCTGCGCCCCAATGAAATAACATCCATGCTTTCCCGGACGGCTGCTATCTCTTCCGGCGAGAATCCACCCTCAGGCCCTATGATCACACTGACGGACTTTCCCGGTACCAGCTTCTCCAGTGCCTCCGCTGTGGCGGTCATTCTCTTTTCATTTTCGTAAGGCACAAGCCGCACATCACATTCCCCTGCATAGCTAATAGCCTCCCCATAGGACATCACCGGCCTAACCTCCGGGACAATGCTTCTTTTTGCCTGCTTAGCTGCATTCTCGGCTATGGCCTGCCAGCGCGCTACTTTCTTTTCAGCGCGTTTCTCATCCAGCCTTACCACGCAGTACTTCATGGCTACCGGTATGATCTCATACACACCCAGCTCCACAGACTTCTGCACCACATAATCCATGCGGTCACCCTTGGGCAATGCCTGGAAAAGATATATCCGCGAGGCCAGCTCTGTGTCCGGCGCATTCTCATCAATAATGTCTGCCTGAACGAAATCCCGGCCTATCTCAGCTATCTCGCAAAAGAAATTCTGTCCTCCGGCAGAGCTCACGCGTATCCGCTCCCCGGGCCGCATACGCAGCACGTTTTTGATGTGGTTCACATCACCGCCTGTGATGGTGACATATTCTTTCCCTATCTGTTCATCCTCTATAAAAAACTGCTGCATGCATTTCTCCCGGCATATGTATATATCAGCTTGAAAAAAATCTCCGCGCTTTTCGCACATTACATTTTATTTTATCATTTCCGGGAATATATTGCAAACTTCATCTTGAAATATCCGTGAATAAGTGTTACCATTTCCCCACAGCCATTTCACCCCCGGCTGCATATGCAATATGAAATATTTAAAGAAATGGTTCTCGCACGTCTGGCTGAGGACATCCCAAATCCTAAAAAGATCACAGTTCAAAGGGTATACCGCAATAACGGTGATTTTATGGACGGCCTCGTCATCCTTGAGGGCGGGGTGAATATCGGTCCGGCCCTGTATCTGGATTACTATTACCGTACGCTTAATAAGGGAAGCAGTTTTGCCGCAGTCTATCGGGATATCATAGCCCAGTATGAGAGAAATCGAGCTACCGGCAGGATTAATGTGGACTTTTTTACCGATTATGAAAAGGTGAAAAGCCGCATTGTCATGAAGCTCATCAACCGCGAAAAAAATGCGGAGTTCCTGACAGATGTCCCGCACATTGACTACCTGGATCTGTCTGTTGTCTTCGTCGGCGTCTTCCCTGTGGATTCTGACATAGGGAACGCCTCCATAATGGTGAGGAATGCTCACATGATGATATGGGAACAACACCCCGATACCCTCTATGAGACAGCTAAAGTGAATACCATTCGTCTTATGCCGCCCAGGCTCAGGCAAATGAGCTCCCTGATGCATGATCTGGCTTCACTGCCGGATTACCCCACTGTGCCAATACCTGACGATCCCCTTTATCCCATGTATGTGCTTACCAATAACAGGGACTATTTCGGTGCTGCCAACATGGTATACACCGAACTCATCAGCTCTTACGCCGACAAATTCCAGGCAGACTTCTATATCCTGCCCAGCAGCATACACGAAGTGATCCTGGTGCCCACTGCATCAGATGACAGGCTTGCTGACTTCTCAAAGATGGTAAGCGAGGTCAATGCCGGTCATGTGGAAAATGAGGACATTCTGGCGGATCACGCCTACTATTACTCCCGCAGGGAGAATGCGATTACTTTTTAACTGTTATCCTGGCAGAGGTCTTCTTAACAGCCGTCTTTGCGGAGGCATCGCCGACAGCCGTCTTTGCGGAGGCACTCTTCTCAGAAGATGCCTTTGCAGAGTCGGCTGCTTTCTTTTTCCCGGTCTGCTTCGCTGCGGCCGCCTTCTTTTTTGTTTTTGCGGCCTCGGCTTCTTTTGTCTTCTTCGCCGCCCCGGCAGCTTCTTTCTCCATCAAAATCTTTATGCGCAGTTCCTCTTCCCTGCGTCTCTTCTCAGCCTCCTCGGCTTCCTTCTGCTTCTTTATCTCCTCGGCTTTTTGTTCCTTTGTCTCAGTCAGGAGGGCCTCATAGAGAACCATATATTTCCTGCATGACGACTCCCATGAATAATCAGTCTCCATATCACGCCTGATCATATCCATCCACTCATCGGGATATTGAGTAAATATCTTCTCCGCATAGCGTATCATGTAGAGCATCTCATGAGCGTTGTAATTATGGAAAGTGAAACCGGTTCCGGTATGCTCAAACTCATTGTAAGGCTCCACCGTATCTTTCAGCCCTCCGGTCTCCCGTACTAACGGCACAGTGCCGTAACGCATGGCCATGAGCTGGCTTAATCCGCATGGTTCAAATAGTGAAGGCATGAGGAAAGCATCGCAGGAAGCATAGATCCTCTGTGCCATATCCTCGGAATAGAAAATGTTCGCCGACAGACGGCCGGGATATTTGCCCTGATAAAATCTGAACTGATCCTCATAGCGTTGCTCACCGGTACCAAGAACCACGATCTGCACCCTCTCCATACCCATAATCTCATCCAGAATGTAATCCACCAGGTCAAAACCTTTCTGGTCAGTCAGACGGGATACCATTCCGATAAGGAAGGCATCTTCCCTTTGCTCCAGTCCCAACTCTGTCTGAAGCGCAGCTTTATTTGCTTTCTTATAGGCAGCGATATTGCCATCAAAGCGGCAGGCGATCCTTGTGTCTGCAGAGGGATCCTGATCCATATAATTCAGTCCGTTCAATATCCCCTGAGTACGGAAGGATCTCATGCGAAACAGGCCGTCCAGTCCCTCGCCGCCATCAATACTGAGTATCTCCTTCGCATAGGTCTCACTGACTGTCGTCACATAATCCGCAAATACAACGCCGCCCTTCAGCAGATTCGCCTGGCCGTAGCTCTCCAGGGTGTTCATATTGAAATACTCCTGGGGCAGTAAGGTAACATAATTTATGGCGTCTAAGTAACAGCGGCCCTGGAAATTAATGTTATTAATGGTGAAAACCGTCCTTATATACTTATAGAAAGCATCATATATGTA
>JAJPYU010000045.1:3031-8570 GCA_021204765.1 Clostridiales bacterium | reverse complement strand
TGGCTGCGATCTCCTCGTCAGTCTTCATGGGAGGAAGCTCCACCGGCTCCATCATAGTGCCGATGACGCCGTCCGCCAGGATCAGGACCGGGTTCATGTCCCTGTCAGCATAGTCAAATGCGTGATAGGTCAGGTCAACTGCTTCCTGTACGGTGGAAGGGGCGAACACCATCATCTTGAAACCACCGTTTCCAGAGGATTTGGTAGCCTGGAAATAGTCCATCTGTGCGGGCTGGATAGCTCCGACACCCGGGCCTCCGCGGGCCACGTTGCAGTACACCATAGGAATACGTGCGGCGGCACAATAGGAAACACCCTCGCTCTTTAATGCGATACCCGGGCTGGATGAGGATGTCATAGCCCTGGTACCTGAGGAAGCTGCGCCGTAAACCATGTTCACGGATGCCACCTCGGACTCACCCTGGACGAACTTACCGCCGACTTCCGGCATCCTGCGGGCAAAATACTCGGGGATCTCGTTCTGCGGGGTGATAGGATATCCGGCGAAAAATCTACAGCCGGCTCTCACTGCTGCCTCGGCAATAGCCTCGCAGCCTTTCATCAATACTCTAGCCATAATTTTCTACCTCCTTATTTGTAGATCTCTATCGCCCCGTCTGGACATACACGTCCACACATGCAACAGGCGATACAGGCATCCTGGTTTACCGGCTCCACATACTCGTAGCCCTTTGCGTTTACCTTGGTCCCAATGGCCAGGACTCCTCTGGGGCAATACTTGACGCAGTAGCCACAGCTTTTACACCGTTCTGATCTAACTACTATTTTTGCCATAAAAGTTAAATCCTCCTCTCAATAAAATAATTGATTTATTCACTAAACATTGACCCCCTGTAAAATCAATGCAAAGCTCTTGTATAAATTCAGGAAGCTGTTCCCGGGAACTGATTGCCGGAAACCATAAAACCCGGCATTGTATCAGCCCTTCCCGGGAAGGGGCGGCCCGCCGGGAGCGTAGGGCACAAACGGCTGCTCCCATTCATATGTGAGATAGAGATGCACCGGCATCACCGGCACGTCTGAGCTGTCCTTTACTTCATCATATAAATCCTCCCTGACACAGGCAAAATCCACGGCGATATATGGAGTCACCATCTCGGCCATCTTCCGGCTGCCCTCTATAAACTCCTCTGCCGTGGTGGTCAGGCTGTTATTCGGATTATTCACCATGTGAAGCTTTCCGAGCTGAATGTGGGAGAGCCCCAGTATCTTCGCCAGCGTACCGTCAATGTGGTCGATATCGTTGGACCAGGGACGGTAGGCATTGAGCACGTAATAAACAATAGTCTGATCCCTATTGATCTGCGGGGCATAGCCTCCGATGGAGCGGGCACCGATATAATCCCCGCCGATATCCAGGATCACATAACAGTCCGGATCGCGCAGGAGACGGTTCACGCCGCCCACCTGGGTGGGAGCGTCCATAAACTGCTCCTCAAAGTGGAAGATCACACCCAGGGACTCGATCTCCCCGAGGACATCCCTGGACCTGAAAAGGGGTTTGGTCATATCCAGATCAAAATAGTGGACAGGCTTATCACCCAGCTCGATAAGGTATCGGGCGAAATTGAGGGATACCTCGCTTTTGCCGCTGCCGGCCTCTCCGACAAAGACGAAATTTATGTGATCACCTATCAGGGATTGTAATTCTTTAAACATATAAACTCCTCAGCTGCGTGTGAACACTGGCCAAAATCCTTATAATTTAGCGCCGATATTTGGTCACTATGCTTATAATACTACAGCTTTACGCAGTTAGTCACGACTATTCGAGCCTAAATCGTGCAAAATATATAATCTTTTTATAAAGTGTTCTCAATACGCAATCATATGGACATGCTCGCATGGACAAAAGACTGCGTATTAGAGAACCTAACTGATATGAGCAAGTAAGCCGATAGGCTGGATTGCGAATGTCAGTGGCGATTGCGAGATGCTACGAACACTTAGTGAGCTTGCGAACTTAGTGTGAGTGTATGCAGAGCTGCGTGAAACGCGGAGCAAGCGGCTTTATAAAAAAAATAAATAATACTTGCATTTTATATTCCACTGATATATAATATCACTCGCATCGGCGCCTTTAGCTCAGTTGGTAGAGCAGTAGACTCTTAATCTATTTGTCCAGGGTTCGAGCCCCTGAAGGCGTACTTGCTTTGGCAGCGGCGGATTTTTAATCCGCCGTTTTTCTTCGGTGATCATATTAATCCGCTGATTTTTTGTGAGGGTAACGCAAAATATAAATTAATCGTCATTACGGGCTTTTATGTCTTGAATTTTACCTGAAATCATTTAAAATAAGAGACAGATATTACTCTCGGAGGTGACATTTATGTTCAGAAAACTTATTGCGAAATTAAAAGAGGATCCGAAGACTATCGTCTTCCCTGAGGGCACAGATCCCCGTATCCTGGAGGCGGCTTCCAGGCTGCTGGCCGGTACTTTCTTAAAGCCCATACTCATCGGAGCTCCCGGTGATGTCATGGCCGCCGCTGAGGAGGCAGGATACAATATCCGCGGCGCTGATATCATCGATCCCGATAATTTCAGCCGTATGGAAGAGATGGTTGAAGAGATGGTGAAGCTCAGGAAGGGCAAGATGACTGCTGACGACTGCCGCGCAGCTTTAAAGCACGGCAATTATTTCGGCACCATGCTGGTGAAGATGGGTATAGCCGACTGCCTGCTTGGCGGAGCTACCTACACCACTGCCGACACTGTCCGTCCGGCCCTGCAGCTCATTAAGACGAAGCCCGGGTACAGCATCGTATCATCCTGCTTCATCCTGGTCCGTTCCGCCGCTACCGGTGACAACGAGGTCCTGGCCATGGGCGACTGCGCCATCAATATCAAGCCCACTGAGGATGAGCTGGTCGAGATAGCCCTGGAGACTGCATCCTGCGCAAGAATATTCGGCGTGGATCCCAGGGTGGCTTTCTTAAGCTACTCTACCCTTGGCTCCGGCAAGGGCGAAGATGTGGATCGTGTACGCAACGCCTGTGCCAAGGCAAAAGTCCAGGCTCCGGATCTTCCCATCGACGGAGAGATGCAGTTCGATGCAGCTGTCTCCCCGACAGTGGCCCGCACCAAGGCTCCTTCATCCCCCGTTGCCGGCCATGCGAACACCTTTATTTTCCCGGATATCAATGCCGGAAATATCGGTTACAAGATTGCCCAGCGTCTCGGCGGTTTTGACGCCTACGGCCCCATCCTTTTAGGCCTTAACGCACCGATCAACGACCTGTCCCGCGGCTGCAACGCATTCGAGGTCTACTCCATGGCGATCATCACAGCAGCTCTCTGCTAAAAGTTTATATGTTTCAGGGGCGGCGCGTCTGCGCCGCCTTTTTGTATGAAAGGGACCTTTGTCTGCCGGTTTAATTCTGTCTGTAAAATCTGATGAAAAAACCTCTTTAATAACTTTTAAAATTGTATAAAAGGATAATTGACATATATAGGCATTTGTATTAGCATAAGTGTTTGCAATCAAACAGTTGCCTCTCCAACTGTCGCCAATCAAACAGTTGGACAGACGAACTAAGATTCAGCAACTATCTAAAGCAAAGGGAGGTGTGTCATTTGGAATGAGGGAGCAGTCTATAGGGCATGAGGTCCACATGCTGTCTAACCTTATAGGCCGCGTTGTTGACAATTCTCCCACCAGGCTGCAGATTGAGGATGCCACCGGGAACAACACCTGGATCATCGGCTTTATCGCTCAGAGATCCGGTGAGGATGTCTTCCAGAGGGACATTGAAAAGCAGTTCGGTGTCACCCGGTCCACGGCATCCAAGGTGGTGAGCCTGATGGAGAAAAAAGGGCTTATAGTGAGGCAGAGCATACCTTATGATGCAAGGCTTAAGAAGCTGGTCTTAACCGACAGATCCTGGGAGATCTTAAACTGTATGGAAGCGGAGTTCCGTCTGGTGGAAGATACTCTGGAGAAGGGATTTACCGAGGAAGAGCTGGCGCAGTTTTTTGATTACATTCACAGAATGCAAAACAACATTAATCACATTAGTTACATTAAAGAAGAAGGAGGAGAGTAAGTAATGATTAGAAAATTGATGAGATCATTACGAGAGTTCAAGAGAGACACATTGCTGACTCCTGTCTTTGTCATTATCGAGGTATTTCTGGAGATTCTGATTCCGTATATCATGTCCAGACTGATTGATAACGGCATCGAGGCTGGCAATATGCGGGTGATCTTAAAATTGGGTATCATCCTCATAGTATGTGCTCTCGTATCACTGACAGGAGGTGCTCTGGCAGGAAGATACGCAGCCAGCGCGGCTGCCGGACTGTCACGGAACCTGAGAAAGGATATGTATGCAAAAGTACAGGAGTTTTCTTTCTCAAATATTGATAAATTTTCCACAGCCAGTATCGTCACCAGGCTGACCACAGATGTGACCAACGTCCAGAATGCTTTTATGATGACTGTCAGGACTGCAGTACGCTGCCCGATTATGTTGGTATTTGCCCTGATCGTGTCATATACCATCAATGCCAGACTGGCTACGGTGTTCCTTATTATGGTTCCTATTGTGGGTGTACTGCTGGCAATAGTCAGTATCACCGTACATCCGTATTTTAAAAAGGTCTTTGATACATACGATGAGCTGAACGCTGCGACTCAGGAGAACTTAAGCGGTATCCGCGTCGTGAAGAATTTTATCCGTGAGAAGTTTGAGAACGAGAAGTTCCAGAAGATTTCCCAGACCATCTACAAATATTTCTCAAAAGCTGAGAAGATGGTTAACTGGAACATGCCTATCATGATGGCAGCCATCTACACCGTACTCATCCTCATCTCCTGGCTGGGCGCCAAGGCCATCGTCATCAGCGGCAACAACGGCGGCATCGCCGGAGGACTGACCACAGGACAGCTGATGAGCCTCTTTACCTACGCCATGCAGATCCTCATGAGCCTGATGATGATCGCCATGATCATGGTCATGATCATCATGTCCCTGGCTTCCGGCAACCGTATCGTCGAGATACTGGAGGAGGAGCCGGATATCAAGGACAAAGAGAATCCGGTCATGGAGGTTAAGGATGGCAGCATAGATTTCGAGGATGTGGTCTTCAGATATCATAAGGATGCCGAGAAGGATGTCCTGTCCCATGTAAATCTGCACATCAAGTCCGGTGAGAGAGTCGGCATCATCGGGGGAACCGGTTCCTCCAAGTCCAGCCTGGTTCAGCTGATCCCCCGTCTCTACGATGTGACGGAAGGCAGTGTGAAGGTCGGCGGAGTGGATGTCCGGGATTACGATCTGGAGGCTCTGCGGAATCAGGTGGCCATGGTGCTTCAGAAAAACGTTCTGTTCTCCGGTACTATAAAGGAGAACCTGCGCTGGGGCAATGAAAACGCTACAGACGAGGAGATCGTCCGGGCCTGTGAACAGGCTCAGGCTGCAGAGTTCATCGAGAGGATGCCGGATAAGTACGACACCTACATCGAGCAGGGCGGCACCAACGTATCCGGCGGCCAGAAGCAGAGGCTGTGTATCGC
>JAJPYU010000045.1:0-2931 GCA_021204765.1 Clostridiales bacterium | reverse complement strand
CAGCAGAAAGGAGGCGGTCTGAGTGAATAGACAGGGAGGCGGAAGACCTAAAAATATGTGGGGTACGACCAAACGGCTCCTCAAATACCTGGGGAAGTATAAGGTTCGTTTTACCTTTGTCGTAATTTGTATCATATTTTCAGCCATCGTGACCGCACTCTCCAGCCTGTTTCTGGAGTCCCTCATCGATGACTATATTACACCTCTGCTGACTCAGAATAATCCTGACTTCTCAGGACTGCTGCAGTATCTGCTGAGGATGGCGATCATTTTCGCCTGCGGTGTCGTTGCGTCAAGACTTTATCTGTTCCTGATGGTGGCGGTTGCCCAGGGTATCTTAAAAAAGCTGCGTGACGAGATGTTTGAGCATATGCAGAAGCTGCCGATCCGGTATTTTGACACCCATTCTCACGGTGATATCATGAGCCACTACACAAATGATACAGATGCTTTGCGGCAGGCACTCACCATGAGTATACCTCAGATGCTGAACTCAGCAGTCACGGTGGTGGCGGTGTTTGTCTCCATGCTGATTATTTCTGTATGGCTGACTCTCATCGTACTGGGCTTTGTGGTGATCATTTTCTTCATTATCAAGGCAGTGCTCAGCAGAAGTTCAATTTACTTTGTGAAACAGCAGAAGTCTCTGGGTGCGGTGAACGGTTTCATCGAAGAGATGATCAACGGCCAGAAAGTGGTCAAGGTATTCTGCCACGAGGAGAAAGCGAAAGAGGCCTTTGACCAGGTGAATGACGAGCTCTGTGAAAACGCCACCAAGGCCAATACCTTTGCCAATATCCTGATGCCGATCATGAACAACGTAGGATTCCTGCTGTATGTGGTTATCGCTATCGTCGGCGGTGCCCTGGGGATCGCGGGAGTCATGAATGTCAGCCTGACAGGAGTCGGCGTCATCACGCTGGGCGCCATTGCTTCCTTCCTGCAGCTGTCCAGGACTTTCGTCAATCCTATAGCCCAGGTCTCCAACCAGGCGAACTTCGTCATCATGGCTATCGCCGGCGCCGAGCGTATCTTCGAGCTGCTGGATGAGGAAGTGGAGCAGGACGGCGGAGACGTGACCATGGTGCGTGTCCAGAAAGCCGAGGACGGCACACTCACCGAGTGTGAGGAGCGCACAAAACACTGGGCCTGGAAGGTACCCCAGGAGGACGGCAGCACTAAGCTGGTGGAGATGAAGGGACATATAGTTTTCGACCATGTGGACTTCGGGTATAATCCCGACAAGGAAATCCTTCATGATATCACCATGTATGCTGAGCCGGGCCAGAAGGTGGCTCTGGTCGGTGCCACCGGTGCCGGAAAAACCACCATCACGAACCTGGTCAACCGCTTCTACGACATACAGAGCGGTACCATCACCTACGACGGCATCCCCATTGAGAGGATAGAGAAGCCTTCGCTGAGACGGTCTCTGGGCGTGGTGCTCCAGGATGTGAATATCTTCACCGGGACCGTTATGGAGAATATCCGCTACGGCAAGCTGGAGGCCACTGATGAGCAGTGCATTGAGGCAGCCAAGCTGGCCAACGCTGACGGATTCATCCGTATGCTGCCTCACGGCTATGACACAGTCCTTGAGGGCGACGGCAGCGGCCTGTCTCAGGGTCAGTTACAGCTGATCTCCATCGCGAGAGCTGCCGTGGCAGACCCGCCGGTCATGATACTGGATGAGGCCACATCTTCCATCGATACCCGTACTGAGGCCATCGTGCAGAAAGGTATGGATGCCCTGATGAAAGGCAGGACGGTGTTCGTCATCGCCCACAGGCTGTCCACCATCCAGAACTCCGACGTGATCATGGTGCTTGAGCTCGGAAAGATCATCGAGCGGGGCGACCACGACAAGCTGATCGCGGAGAAGGGGACGTATTACCAGTTGTATACCGGAGCCTTCGAATTAGAGTAGACATTATTAAAATAAAGTTTTATGATAAAAAGCACCGGGAGGAATCCCGGTGCTTTTTACAGGGAGGGAATGTCATGCGTTATCCGAAATTTTTGAAAAAAGGCGATACGATTGGTTTTGCCGCGCCGTCATTTGGCTGCAATATCGAGCCGTATAAGAGTGCTTTTAATAATGCGTTGAAGAAGTTTAAGAAGATGGGTTATGGAGTCGAGCTGGGGCCGAACTGTTATGAGGGCAGTGGGATAGGTATAAGCAATACGCCGGAGAAATGCGGGACGGAGCTGATGGAGTACTACTGCCGGGGGAGCAATGACGCACTGATCTCCTGCGGCGGCGGAGAGCTGATGATAGAGGATTTGGACTTTGTCGATTTTGAGGCCCTGGCGGAGGCGGAGCCCAAGTGGTATCTGGGATACTCGGATAATACCAATATGACTTTCCTGCTGACGACCCTCTGTGATGTGGCATCCCTCTACGGGCCCTGTGCTCCGGCTTTCGGCATGGAGCCCTGGCATCCGGCCATAGAGGACGCCTGGAATGTTTTGACTGGCAAGATGCTGACGGTAAAGGGTTATGACAAGTATGAGATGGAGAGCCTGAAAGACGAGGAGAATCCTCTTGCGCCATACAATGTGACTGAGCCCCGGGTGATGATAAAGGTTCCGGATGAGGATGTGCATATGGAGGGCCGACTTGTCGGCGGCTGCCTGGATCTGCTGCCCATGTACTGCGGGACGAAATATGATGGGGTGAAATCTTTCGTGGAGAGGTATCAGGATGACGGCATCATCTGGTTCCTGGAGTCCTGCGATTTAAATCCCATGGGCATTCGCCGCGCCCTCTGGCAGCTTGAGCAGGCCGGATGGTTCACTCATGTGAAGGGCTTCCTTATCGGACGTCCCCTCTGCCACGGAGACGTCTTCCTTGGAATGGACCAATATAACGCCGTCACAGGTATTCTCTCTAAATACGGCGTCCCTATCCTCATGGACCTGGATATAGGC
>JAJPYU010000002.1 GCA_021204765.1 Clostridiales bacterium | reverse complement strand
AAAGCTGGGCGGGAAAATACGCCTGGAGAGATTCATGATGATGAGCGCCCTGCTCTGTCTCGCCAGCTATCTCTTAGCCTCCCTCCGCGGCTTGCCTTTTCTCGGCCTGGTCGGCTGCGGCCTCTGCGGCATGTCCGTAGGCATACTCTGGCCGGGGACTTTCAGTATGGCCTCAGCGAGTATACGCCGGGGCGGCACCGCCATGTTCGCCCTGCTGGCCCTGGCCGGTGATGTCGGATGCATGGGAGGACCGACCTTTGTGGGACTCATGGCAGATCATTTCGGGGATGATCTGAAGATGGGGATTCTTTTCGGGGTCATTTTCCCCATACTGCTGATCATTGGACTGATACTTAGAAAAAGAGATAAAAAACAGGTCAGCGCCTGTCGGCGCTAACCTGTTTTGATTAAAAGATTATTATGCGGCAGCTGCTTTATTTCTCTTAGCTGCCTTGGCGAGTGTCCTCACACACTCGACTACCAGCACGACTGCCAGGACTATGAGCAGTATGGCGATAATGACCTGGGCGTAAGGGCCCCAGTCCGCGCCGCCTGCTGCGATGAGTGCGCCCTCGCTCTTAATAGTCAGAGCCAGTGAGCAGATAGTCACGACCAGCATGAAAGCCATGGGTATGTAGAACATCCTGTTGTTCTTGCCCCTGTTGCCCAGCCAGGTGGCCACTGCCAGCAGGCCGATGCCGGCCAGGAGCTGGTTGGCGGCTCCGAAGAGTCCCCAGATCTTCTCGTAACCGTTGAGGCCTAAGACAACGCCCAGCACCACGGAGACGATGGTGGCAAAGTAAGGATTGACCATAACCTTTCTCCATCCTCCCTTGACATCCTTGGGTGTCTCGCCGGGCTCAAGCCAGAACTCCTGGAACATGAAACGGGCCAGGCGGGTGGCCGTATCCAGCGAGGTCAGGCAGAACGCGGAGTAGGTCAGCACCAGCAGGGTATAGATGATATTGTAGCTGCCGGCGAGTCCGGGAATAGAGGCCACCATCCCGGCAATGCCGCCGCCGAAGATAGCCGTGGCACCGGAGGTGATGCCGTTCTGATAGGCATAACCGATGGCGCAGAGGGTCAGGACTGCCAGCACACACTCAAGGAGCATGCCGCCGTAAGCGATGGGCTTCGCCTGCTTCTCCTTATCCAGCTGCTTGGCTGTGGTACCGGAGGCGACCAGTGAATGGAAGCCGGACACGGCACCGCAGGCCACGGTGGTAAACAGCACCGGGAAGAGGTAAGTCTTACTGTCCACATCCCCTACTGAGAATCCCGCGAAAGCCGTCCAGGAATCCCCGGAGACCAGGGCCGGATGGGCTCCCACCACGCCGACCACGGCGATGATGAGCATGGCATAGAGCAGGAAAGAGCTCAGGTAATCACGGGGCTGCAGCAGTATCCACACCGGTGTCACCGAGGCGATGGCGATATATATACCCACGATGATCATCCACCTGTTGGAGGTCAGGTAGATGGGATGGAAATTCATGCCCACTGCCATGACGACCACGATAGCTGCGATACCTATGATGGATGAGAGCACCATGTTGGTGTTCCTGCGGTACACGAAGAAACCGAATACGATAGCCACAGCGATAAAGAGGATGGATACCATGGCCACAGTGGCGTTGGCATCGGTGGTCTCCTCCAGGGTAGCTCCGCCGAAGGTGCCTGCCACGATGGAGGCGAAAGCCGCCACCACCAGGATCAGTGTCAGGTAAGCAAAGATGATAAACAGCTTTTTCGCTCTCCTGCTCACGTTGGCGGAAATGATCTCGCCAATGGACTGTCCCTTGTTCCTGACGGATGCGAACAGCGCGCCGAAATCGTGGACGCCGCCGAAGAAGATGCCGCCGACGAGGATCCACAGGGTCACAGGCAGCCAGCCGAACATGGCGGCATTGATGGGGCCGGTGATAGGGCCCGCGCCTGCGATGGATGAGAAATGGTGACCCATGAGCACAGGAGCCTTGGCGGGAACATAGTCGACGCCGTCCTCCATGGCATGGGCGGGTGTCTCTTCGTCGGTGTCTCCCACGCCCCACTGCTTACAAAGCCAGCCGCCGTAGAAGATGTAACCGCAAACGATCACACCGACGCAGATGAGAAGAAGTACTAATGAATTCATAAAGCTTTCTCCCTCCTTATAGTAATAATACTTCTTTCAGAACTTTCGCTGTCTGATGGCCGCTCTGGTTGTGGCCCACTCTTCCGGTTGAAACCTCCACCACGGCGTTATGGTAATCCATCCATCCGTGCAGCGAAAGACGAAAACTTTTGTAAATGTGACAGCGCTTCAGGGCCCGCAGGGCATCCTTATCACAGGTATCACAGATAAATACCGGGGTGATGTAGGAATACATGTGGCCGGGTCCCACGCTGATACGGGTCATGCCGTCGTCACGGATATAGTCGCGCCACTTCTTATACTCGGCCAGAGTGAGATGCGGGATGTCCAAAATGTAGAGGAACTCCTCGCAGTTGGCGTTCCACAGCTCCGCCTTTCTCACAAGAAAATACCGCTCCAGATGCTCGAAGAACTCGCAGCGAGCCACAATTGGGGTGCCGTCGTCGATCTCGTTCACATTATAATAAGCGGTGTAGCTTTTCTTCAGGCGGTCGATGACCGCCGCTCTCGTACTTACCTCAGCCATGTCCAAGCGTCGTCGTTAATTCTAAAAAATTTATAAACAACGAGGATTATTATAGACCCCGCCACATGAAATTTCAATCCTTAAAAAAGCATAAAATGTCTCTTTTTTCTAGAATTTTTTCCCTTCATATATTAGAATTAAGTGCGACGGGCCCGCCGCGGGGCGGCAGGGCGATCTGTCGAATTCTAAATATGTAAAGGAGTATTCTATGTACTGTACAAGAAATGTTACAAATGATCTTGTCTGGGTTGGCGCGGATGACAGGCGCCTGGCCATGTTCGAGGGCGTGTACTCGGTGCCCGACGGCGTCTCCTATAATTCCTACCTGCTCTTAGATGAGAAGACCGTGCTTTTCGACACCGTGGACAATGCGGTGGACAGGGTATTTTTTGAGAATGTGGAGCATGCCCTGGGCGGGCGGCCCCTGGACTACGTGATCGTCCAGCACATGGAGCCGGACCACTCCGCGACCTTAGGCGGCATACTGCTGCGGCATCCGGAGGCCACTGTGGTCACAAACAGCAAGACCGAGGCCATGATATATCAGTTCTTCGGCATGGATTTTGCTATGAACGCGCAGATCGTGTCCGAGGGCGACGTACTTGAGACAGGCGCCCACAGGCTGACCTTCCTCATGGCTCCCATGGTCCACTGGCCGGAAGTCATGGTGACCTACGACCTGACTGATCAAATCCTCTTCTCCGCCGACGCTTTCGGCACCTTCGGAGCCTTAAACGGAGCCCTCTTCGCCGACGAGGTGGACTTCTTCGGGGACTACCTGGGAGAAGCGCGGAGGTATTACACTAATATTGTGGGAAAATACGGCAACCAGGTCCAGGCGCTCCTTAAGAAAGCCGCCACGGTGGAGATCTCCATGATCTGCCCCCTGCACGGCTTTGTCTGGAGGAAGAATATCGGCGACTACGTAGTGAAATACCAGCAGTGGAGCCGCTATGAGCCCGAGGTAAAGGGCGTGGTCATCGCCTACGCCTCCGTCTACGGGAATACTGAGAATGCGGCAAATATCCTGGCCTGCCGTCTGAGGGATATGGGCGTTAAGACAAAGGTCTTTGATGTCTCCGTAACGCCCTCCTCCGAGATCGTGGCGGCGGCCTTTGAGTACAGCCATCTGGTCTTCGCCTCCACTACATATAATGCGGGAATCTTCATCTCCATGGATGAGCTGCTCCACGACCTGGCCTCCCACAATCTGCAAAACAGGACTGTGGCTTTTATAGAAAACGGCTCCTGGGCAGCCACCAGCGGGAAACTGATGAAGGAGATCGTGGGCAGCATGAAGAATATGACCGTCCTGGATGCGGAGGTCTCCTTAAAGTCTTCCCTGGCCAGGGGCCAGCTGGCCGACATAGATTATCTGGCCGCGGCCATCGCCGAGACCCTGCCTAAGAAGTTTGAGGCCGGTGAAGTCTCCGACGCCGGCATAGACAACAACGCTTTCTTCAAGCTCAGCTACGGCCTCTTTGTCCTCACCGCCAGGGACGGCGACAAGGACAACGGCTGCATTATAAACACAGTGACCCAGCTCACCGACACGCCCAAGCGCATCACCATAGCAGTGAACAAGGCCAACTACACCCACGACATGATCATGAAGACCGGGGTCTTTGCTGTCTCCGTCCTCTCCGAGGAGGTGCCTTTCAAGGTATTTCAGCATTTCGGATTCCAGAGCGGCCGCGACGTGGATAAGTTCGCTGACTGGGGTAGCTGCACCAGGGCTGCCAACGGCGTCCGCTACATCTCAGAGTACGCCAACGCTTTCATGGCGGCCACCGTCATCGAGGCAAAGGACTACGGCACCCACACCCTCTTTATCGCGGATGTGACCCAGGCCCAGGTGCTCTCAGATGTGCCCTCCGTGACCTACGCCTACTACTTCGCCCACATCAAGCCGAAGCCGGCTCCCGTGGAGGAGGATAAGAAGGGCTTCGTCTGCAAGATCTGCGGCTACGTCTACGAGGGTGACGAGCTCCCGGCAGACTTCATCTGCCCCCTGTGCAAACACGGTGCGGAGGACTTTGAGCCGCTGTAAAATAATACGCCGCCGCGGCAACACTTTTATATTCAAAAGCATTCAATCAGAGCCTGCAAATTCTAAGAATCACCTGCAGGCTCTGCTGCTTTTACTTTTTAAAAATAACTGTCAGTACGGCCTCAGCCTCTCCAGCAGTTTGGCCGCATCCAGGCTGACCCTCATCATCTCCTCAGCCTTTTTCATGTCGTGATCCCTGATAATGCGATCGAACTCACAAAACTCATAGAAAAGCCTGTGTATCCCATCCCGGAAATCGTGAACCTCCGCATTCCCATCTCTGTCAATGATCTCATAACGGTCGATCTTATTTGCCGGCATGGTAATATGTATCGTCCCATTCTCTCCGCAGATCACGGAATGGGTCGGCGCCCGGGCATCTTTGGCCGCAATGGCGACTGCCTTAAATGTCCCATAGTCCAACACTGCCGCTCCGCTGGTATCTATACCCTGCTGCATATTCGGATAATAAACCGCACCCATCGGCATCCCGAAAAGAGACACTAAAGCGTGCAGATTATAGACATTCAGATCCATCAACGCACCGCCCAGGCAGGCCGGGTCAAAAGCCGGAGCGATCTTCCCCTTAAGGAAGTCATCATATCGCGAAGAATACTGGCAGAACTGAAAGTCCGCCATGCGGATCTCTCCCAGGGATGGCAGCTTTTTCTTTATAGAGATAAAGGCCGACAGATAATGTGTGCTCATGGCCTCCAGCAGTATGACTCCGGCTAACCGGGCATCCTCAGCGAGTTCTTCCAGCTCCGCCGCCGTAGGTGCCGCAGGCTTTTCCAGTATCACGTTCTTTCGGGCAGCGATAGCCTGTTTTGCGAAAGGAAAGTGCAGATTATTGGGCAGGGCAATATATACAGTATCTACATCCGCTGCCAGCAGCTCCTCCGGAGTCAGAAAATATCCATCCAGACAGTACTGCTGACACAGCAGCCTCGTCCTCCCGGCAGAGTGCTCCCTTCCCATAAGAAAGCATTTCTCAGGCCTCATCATGTCCAGCACCGGCAGCGCCTCCAGCACTATTTTTCCTGTTCCCATAATACCAAGCTTCATACATCCTCGTCCCTGTGCTCAAACAAACATGCCCGCTTTGCGAACACCACAAACATATTCTCAACAGCATTATACCATCTGATGACTTTTATTGCACCTCACTGTTTTCATCCAGGATCATTTTGACCCCGCCGTATATCCCGGCATCATTTCCCAGAGTCGCCAGTTTAAACAGGGTTCCTCTGGCTGCATGGAATGCGTACTGCACATAATATTTGCGCACTGCTTCTGTCACGATATCTCCTGCTTTCGCCATGCCGCCGCCAAGGACGAAAGCCTGGGGATTTATCACACAGGAGATCTGTGCCAGGGCCCTGCCGAGTATCTTTCCGAAATCATCTGCGATCTGAAGCGCGACGGCATCTCCCGCTTTCGCGGCGTCAAAGACCTCTTTGGATGTCATATCCTCCGGTGCCACTCCGCGCAGGGACGACTCACATTTATTTTCCTTTAAATACAGGTTTGCCATACGCGCCACCCCGTTGGCGGAGGCGTACTGCTCCAGGCAGCCGTGCTTTCCGCAGCCGCAGGCCTCGGGCTCGTCGTCACGGACAGGGATATGTCCGATTTCTCCGGCCGCTCCGTTAAATCCCGGAACGATCTTTCCATCCAGGATGATTCCTCCTCCGACTCCGGTGCCGAGAGTCACCATAACCATATCTCTGTAGCCTTTGCCTCCGCCCATCCACATTTCACCGAGAGCCGCCACGTTGGCGTCATTTCCGGCTTTGGCAGGAAATCCGCTCAGTGCCTGCATCTCCTGCTCCACATTGAAGATCCCCCAGCCCAGGTTGACGCACTTATACACAGTTCCGTCAGCCCCGACAGGGCCCGGCACTCCCATACCGATGCCCTCCACCTGCTCAGGCAGGATGTCCTTTTTCCGTATCGTTTCCAGAACACTTTCCGCTATGTCACCCAGTATGCTTTCCCCGTTATTTTCCGTCCGCGTGGGGATCTCCCAGGTGTCGCACAATGTTCCATCCGCTTCAAACAATCCCATTTTCACCGTAGTGCCGCCTATATCCACGCCAAAAGCAAATTTTTTCATTAAACTCAACCCTCCTTAACTGAAGATTCTCTCAAAACTGACCGTTGTCATTTACCGGAATCCGGTTCTCACATGTCTTTATGGTCTCAACAGTACATATTTTCAATTATACAATTACCTGACAGCTTCTGCCACTTCTTAAATTCACCTGCTCTTGTCAGCCTGAGCAAATGTGGATATCCGTTTCATCCGCACGGATAAAACGGATCTCATGTCCTGCCTCCTGCTATTATAATTTATCCTATACACATCTCAATATATGTTATATACTAAAAGCATGGACAAAACACACTTCATCAATGAGGAGGCCCGACATGGAGATCGTATCCCTGGGATATTCAAAAGAAAGCTACACCCACTTTCCGGAACATCAGCACGGCTTCTGGGAGATACTTTTCAATGTCAGCGGCGAGGGCAGTTTTTCCGCAGCCGGAGAGGAGTACCCTTTTTCCCCGGGCGCTATTGCTGTCATCCCTCCCTATGTGCCCCACAGCAAGGATTCCCCTGAGGGCTTCACCGACCGCTCCGTTTTCATAAAAAATTTCCGCAATATCGGCGGTCCGGGAGTAAAAGTCTTCCGGGATGACGAGCGTGGGAGCGTGAGGCAGATCTTCGACATGACAGAGTATTTTTACGGGACAAAGACTGGTGCCGACAGCGGCACCTCGGCGGCCATATTAAGCGTCCTGGGCGACCTGCTGTACCAGGTACTGGTCTCCTACTATATACGGAGTAAAAGCAGGGATATACGTCTGGAGGGTGTTGTGGAGCTTATGCACAAAAACATACCTAATCACGACTTTGATCTCTCAGAAGCCATTCGCAGGAGCGGATACTCCATGGGATATTTCAGGAAGATTTTTAAGGAAATGACGGGCCAGTCCCCTGTGGCCTACCTCCACTTCCTGCGCATAAACCACGCAAAATCCCTGTTTCAGCAGTACGGTCCCAGCAGGACCGTCAAGGAGATAGCCTGGCAATGCGGATTCGAGGATCCCCTGTATTTCAGCCGCATCTTCAAACAGTCAGAAGGGATCAGCCCTCAGGAATATATCCGAAGTCTTGAAGCGGAGCCGTCACCGGATGATTACAGGATGATCGCCATGGACACTCCATCCGAGCTGCTGTGAAGTCTGAGGCTCGCACCCCGACAGCCATCCGCAAATACGAAAGGCCTGATTCAAATAATCAGGCCTTTCATCATCCTGCAAAAAATGATGATACCATGGTCGAATAGTTTTGTAAGGGATACCTGCTTCCGGTTACGGCCATTTGGTCTCCACTGCTATTCAATAGTCACCTCTCTGCTCATTACACCCTCGATGGGAAAAGGAATGTATGCTGTCCTGGTGCACACCGTCAGCTTCACGTCATGTGTGCCTTTGGAGAGGCCGCCCTCCTTTAACACCCGCACTATGCCGGGAGCTCCATACTCCCACTTGATAGTGCCCACAGTCTTCATCTCTTCTAAAGAGAACCAGTCAATGTGATCCGCAGTGAAACGGATGTCCTCAGAGGGAACCTCCTCGCCGTCCGCTGAGACCTTCAGGTAATTGATCATAGACAGGGGGATGCCTCTGTAGTAAGTGATATTGGTCTGCATCTCATAACCGATGACTTTGCCGTCCTCTTCCACGTTGTGGCAGGTATCCGGAATAAATACATTATTGTCAAACATATTCTGCTACCTCCTAACCTTCATATTTTTTGATCAGTGACTGGACCAGTTTCTGATGAGCGGCGACCTGCTCCTTATCAGGGAT
>JAJPYU010000047.1 GCA_021204765.1 Clostridiales bacterium | reverse complement strand
TATAAACAGGGCGTCTTGGCGCGGAATGTGCAAATTTTTGCTGAAAATATACTGAGTTCGGACACAGAAAAATGCGTTTTCTGCAGGCAAAATTATGGGATTTTCAAGCGACTTCGGCCAATGAAGGAGTGCGTGGGAACAGTATTTCAGACGCGACCTTCGGGCCGCGTCTTTTTTTACAATATTTTAATACATAATTTCGCACCCGGGGAGTACAATATCCGTTGTATGGCACCCGTGTGAAATGAGTTCGCCAAAAAGCAGGAAATGCTTTCCCGTGAATTGTTTCTCCCGTTTGTGCCATTGAATTGCACTGCAGTATGGAGGTGTGACGGTGGCTTATATTGAATTTAATAACATAACGAAAAAGTACATCGTCGGGGAGCAGGAGATACTGGCTCTGGACGATTCCTCGTTTATCGTGGAGAAAGGGGAGCTGGCTATCATTCTGGGGGCGTCAGGCGCCGGGAAGACGACGGCCCTCAATATTCTGGGTGGTATGGACACGGCCACCGGGGGGAAGATAATGGTGGACGGATGTGATATCACGGGATATGACAAGGCAAAGCTGACCGGGTATCGCCGCAGCGATATAGGATTCGTGTTCCAGTTCTACAATCTGGTGCCGAACCTGACGGCTCTGGAGAATGTGGAGCTGGCGGCACAGATTTGCGAGGATTCCCTGGATGCGGCGGAGACACTTAAGAAAGTGGGGCTGGAAGACCGGATGGATAATTTCCCGGCACAGCTCTCCGGCGGGGAGCAGCAGAGGGTGTCCATAGCGAGAGCCCTGGCGAAAAATCCCAAGATACTGCTCTGCGATGAGCCCACGGGAGCACTGGACTATGCTACCGGCAGGCAGATATTAAAGCTCTTACAGGATACCTGCCATGATGAAGGCGTGACTCTGATACTGATCACCCACAACTCAGCCCTGGCGCCTATGGCAGACAGGCTGATACGCTTCCGCAGCGGCAAGGTGGTGGAGATGCGCTTAAATGATCATCCCGCCTCAGTTGAAGAGATTGAATGGTAGAGCTGAGGCTTTAAGTCGGACAGCGCAGCGCCGGACGGCAACTGCCTCTGAAAGCTGGCGCAACAATGCAGGACGACAGTTAAAGCAGACAGATAATGCAGGATAAGAGTGATGAACAGGGCACTGGTAAAGGATATATTTCGCACAATAGGACATGAGAAGAAGCGTTTTGTCTCCATCATGGTGATCACTGCCCTGGGTGTGGCCATGCTGACAGGGCTTCGCGCGGCCTGCAATGACCTGCGCTGGTCTGCGGACGCCCTTTTTGACGAGCAGTCCCTTTTTGACATACAGGTATCCTCCACTCTGGGCCTCACCGACGATGACGTGGATGCCCTGGCTGCGCTGGATGACGTGCTGGCAGCGGAGGGCGAGTTTTCCGAGAGTGTTTTCACTGAGGTGGAAGGAAGCCACAGCGAGGCTCTGGTCCGCACCCTGGGAAGCAAGATAAATATTCCAACAGTCCTGGAGGGCACCCTGCCTGAGACGGCCGATGAGATAGCCGTGACACAGACTTATCTGGATGATACCGGAAAGAAGCCGGGGGATACCCTGGAATTTACCGAAGAGATCGAAAATGCGGATACAGATCCGTATTTTAAAAATACAGAGTTCGTCATCACAGCTTCCGTTCTGGATCCCTTTGATATAAATAATACGGCTGGTGCCTGTTCTTTCAGGTCGACGTCCACAACAGACTATACTTTTTTTGTGGCACCGGCGGCGGTGGATACCGACATTTACACCTCAGTCTATGTGACAGTGGCCGGAGCCTCAGAGCTCATGTGCTATGAGGATGAGTATAATTCCCTTATTGAAAATGTCAGGAATGAGATTAATACCACTTTGAAATCAGAGCGGCAGCAGGCCAGGTATGACAGGGTCTACGGAGAGGCCATGGATGAGTACAATGATGCTTACGATGAAGCTATGTCTGCCATAGACGACGCCCAGGCCGGGATAGATGACGGAAGAAAGGAGATTGCCGATGCTCAGGCAAAGATAGACGATGGCTGGGAGCAGTATAACAATGGGGTCACTCAACTGGAAGACGGAAAGAGCGAGCTGGAATCACAGGAGGCCAGTGCCAATGCGCAGATTGCCTCGGCCCAGGCGCAGATAAATGATGGCTATTCCGGACTTGATGAAGTTAAGACCCAGCTGGATGAAGCAGCAGAGACTATAGCGGACGGTCAGGCACAATTGGATGCGGCGCAGGAGGAGCTGGATGCAGCGAAAGAGGAGACTCTGACCGGGATAGATGAGGGAATGGCACAGATTACGGATAAGGTTGATCCTGACCAGATTGATGAATTGAAAGCCCAGCTGCAGACGGTGATCCACAGGCTCACTGCCATGGGGGATACCGGATCGGAAACATTAAAAGGTCTGGAAGATCAATTGTCAGAGCTGGAGGCAGCAGAGGAGGCTTTGCAGCAGCTTGAAGCTGCCCGCAATGAGGCTCTGGCTCAGTTTGATGCGGCCCAGGCCGAGATAGATGATCAGCAGGTCGCCCTTGATGCGGGCCGACAGCAGTATGAGGATGGATTGACTCAGTGGCAGGCCGGAAAGGATGAGCTGGATGCGGCCCAGGCCGAGCTGGATAAACAGGCGGCCTCGGGCCGGGCGCAGATAGCCGGGGCATGGGAGACCATAAATGAGTCGGAACAGGAGCTGCAGGACGCATATGATGAATTGACAGAGGGCCAGGCCGAGCTGGATAATGCCCTTAAAGAAGTGGAGGACGGCCAGCGGGAGCTGGATGATAATAAGGAAGAAGCCTTATCTGAGCTGGCCGACGCTAAGGCCGGGATAGATGACATAGAGATGGCTAAATGGTACATTCAATCCAGAACTTCTCTCTCCGGCTACTCCAATGTAGACAGCGACTCCACCTCCATCGAAGCTTTCGCCACGTTTTTGCCTGTCATATTCCTGGTAGTGGCAATCCTTATCAGCCTGACCGCCATCACCCGTATGGTTGAGGAGGAGAGAGGGCTTATCGGCACATACAAGGCCCTGGGCTTTAACGACCATGAGATCCGCGGCAAGTACGTCCTGTTTGGTGCGGCTTCAAGCCTCTCAGGCGGGATTATCGGGGTTTTCTGCGGTTTCGTCGTGCTGCCGAAGATCATTTTCAGCTTTTTTGCAGTCATGTATACCCTGCCGTATTATCTGATACGGCTCATGCCGGCATGGGCTATAGTCGGCGTGTTCATATTTGTGGCAGGCGTATTACTGGCAATACTCTATGCCGTGGAAGGAAATCTCAGAGAAGCCCCCGCCGAGCTGATGCGCCCGGAGACGCCCAAAGTCGGAAAGAGGATACTCATAGAGCGCATTCCTGCATTCTGGAAGCGGCTTTCCTTCCTTAACAAGGTGACGGCCAGGAATCTGTTCCGCTATAAGAAGAGGATGGCCATGACCATCATCGGGATAATGGGATGTACAGGCCTCCTGGTCTGCTCATTTGCCATCAGGAATACGGTGACTGACCTGATGCCCAAGCAGTATGAAAATGTGAATCGCTATGACATACTGGCGGTGGCTCTGGCGACGGATAATGACAGGCTGGTCTCCTACATGGACGATACGGAAAATATTGACGGGTATATTAATCTGGAGGTGGACAGCGTCTCCATTGAAAATAATGATGGAGAAGAAATGTCTGTGCAGATGCTGGTGATACCTGAGGGCGCAGAGATTTCCGATTTCATTAAGATAGCGGACACAAAGGGAAATGAAACGGGACTGGCCACAGATGGGATCATGGTCACCAGAAGCATTGGGGATGTACCGGGACTTTCAGATGGCAGCAGCGCCACGATCATGGATCTGTCCCTTAACGAGACGAACGTGGATGTGTCCATGGTCACGGAGAATTATCTGGGAGACATGATATATGTCAGCGAGACTTACTATGATGAGCATTTCGGCCAGCAGATGGAGCAGAATGCCGTGCTGGTGAGGCTGACAGACAGCTGTAATGAGGATGATCCGGTGGCTTATTCAAAGGAGCTGGGTGCAAGGGACGGAGTGATCTCCACCATCAGTACCCAGACTTTAAAGGATGAATTCTCCCAGGCGTTTACCCTGATAAATGTGGTGGTCTATGTCATACTGGTCATGGCGGCGGCTTTGGCCTTCGTGGTGCTCTTTACCCTGTCCACCACAAATATTTCTGAGAGGCAGCGGGAGCTGGCCACCATAAAGGTGCTGGGCTTCTTCGACCGGGAGGTGCATCTCTATGTGAATAAGGAGACGCTGATACTGGCGGCTATCGGGACGGTGCTGGGGCTGCCGGCGGGATATGTCTTTATCAGGCTGATCTCCCTGGCCTTAAAGATCCCATCAGTGTATTTTGACATCAGTGTGCATGTATCTACCTATGTAATCTGCGCTGCCATATCCATGGCGTTTGCTCTGATAGTCAATTTTATCACAAATGGGATACTGAATCGTATAGACCCGGCGGAGGCTTTAAAGAGCGTGGAGTAGGCAGGTTTTCCAGCCGTGAGATAGGAATGGGTGCGAGAATAAATCCTTTTCAAAAGTTATAAATGTGATATACTTATAAATGTTGATCGGAGCCGAAATCATATTGTCCGGTCGGAACACAAGTTATTATCAGGAGGGATTTGATCATGTACATTACCTGTCTTGACCTGGAAGGCGTGCTGGTGCCGGAGATATGGATTGCTTTTGCCGAGGCCAGCGGGATACCGGAGCTTAAGAGGACTACCCGGGATGAGCCGGATTACAATAAACTGATGGAGTATCGCTTAAATATCCTGCATGAGCACGGCCTGGGACTGAAAGAGATACAGGAGGTTATAGCGACCATCGATCCCATGCCAGGGGCGAAAGAGTTTTTGGATGAGCTCAGGAGCCGCTGCCAGGTCATTATCATCAGCGACACCTTTGAACAGTTTGCCACGCCACTTATGAAGAAGCTGGGATGGCCTACGCTTTTCTGTAATTCTCTTGAGGTGGGTGAGGATGGGACCATCACCGGATATAAGATGCGCTGCGAGCAGTCGAAGCTGACCACGGTGAGGGCTCTCCAGTCCATCGGCTTCGAGACCATCGCCAGCGGAGACAGCTTCAATGACCTGGGGATGATACAGGCAAGCAAGGCGGGATTCCTCTTTAAGAGCACGGAGCAGATAAAGCGGGATTATCCGGATATTCCGGTGTTCGAAGAGTATGATGAGCTGTTGGGAGCCATACTTGGGGTCATTGGACAGTAGGAACTTGCGAGGAGGCTTTCCATGAAAGTATCGACAAAGGGAAGATATGCCCTGCGCCTGATGGTTGACCTGGGCGTATACGGCGGGGAGGACAAATACATATCGCTGAAAGACATTTCTGCCAGGCAGAATATCTCCATAAAATACCTGGAGCAGATAGTCACGCCCCTGCACCGGGCCGGATTGGTACACAGCATCAGGGGTGCCCAGGGCGGATATCGCTTAAGCCGTGACCCCGAGAAGTACACTGCCGGCGAGATACTCCGTGCCATAGAGGGCAGTTTCGCACCCATTGCCTGTCTGGAATCCGATGTAAACGAGTGTGAGCGTTACGGCCATTGCCCTACCGTGGGATTTTGGGAGGGAATGTACAAGGTGATCTCTGACTACATGGACAGCGTAACCCTCCGCCAGCTTATCGACGAACAGCTCTCCAGTGAGCAGGGCGGCTGCGTGGAGCGGGAGTGCTCGTAGACGGGCATTGTGTGACCGGTTATCCTGATTTTGTGGCTTATATTGGAGAACCGGGGAGAATTGGGAAGCTCTTATTTTGTAGTTGACTTTTTACAGCAAAACAATTATTATAAATGGGCGGTTTGGCAAGTGGATTGTCCATAATTTAACACATCGATGCGTGGCTCAGTTTGGTAGAGCGCTGCGTTCGGGACGCAGAGGCCGCAGGTTCAAATCCTGTCGCATCGACTCCTTTCCCATAGGATGCGAAGGAACGTCCGGTGGACGTCCGTTTAGCACGGACCGGAGCGAAGCGGAGATCGGAATTCCTTAGAAAATCAAGGGGTTCCGGTCTTTTTTTGCCTTTTTCTCTGTGGTGATCTGAAAAAGTATGAAACTCTCTGGCAACGCGTATATGCGTATCTGTATCACCAGCGGATTGCTAGTTATATAGATACGGAGGCAACAGAGAATCCGATATGGATCCGTACTATGATGCGTATATATATACTGAGACTGGCAAACGGGCAAGCGATAGTTGCCTTTTAGTTATAGCGGTTGAAGATGATATATGTTATACTTTTGCACGGGGTTAAGAGAAGTGCTGATTAAGTCAGATCCAGGAAAGAGGGTATCCAGTATATGAATAACAGTGAACCGGTATTATATCAGGATATATATTCTGAAATCAGAGAGACTCTTTTGAATTGCAGGAGCCAGGCATATTCTGCTGCAAATTTTGCCATGGTACAGGCATACTGGCAGATTGGAAGAATTATTGTTGAAAATGAGCAAAAGGGCGCCTTCAGAGCTGAGTATGGAGAAACCATACTAAAAAAATTGTCAGTCCAGCTTACAGAAGAGTTTGGAAAAGGTTTTTCTGTCAGAACCCTGCAGCAAATCAAAAAATTTTATATTACATTCCCAAATGTGAACGCACTGTGTTCGCAATTGACCTGGACACATTACCGGTCACTGTTAAAGATCGAATCATCGGCTGCCAGAGAATGGTATATGAATGAAGCAATTGCCGGAGGCTGGTCCAGCAGGCAGCTTGACAGGCAGATCTCAACACTCTATTATGAACGGACAATTGCCAGCCGGGACAAGGGATCAGTGAGAGAAGAAGCGGGAACGCTGTTGGCCGGGGTAGAGACGGACAGTTTTATAAAGGATCCCTACGTTCTGGAATTCCTTGATTTGAAGGATTATCCGGCACTCAGGGAAAGTGATTTGGAACAGGCTCTTATAGATAAATTGCAGGAGTTTTTACTGGAACTGGGCAGAGGATTCTGTTTTGTCGCCCGGCAGAAACTGATGCGGTATGAGGACGAGGACTTTTATCTCGACCTTGTTTTCTATCACAGCATTTTAAAGTGCTATGTTCTGATTGACTTAAAGACATCATCATGGACAGCAAGCAATTACTTATGACCGAAGGCGGGATCGCAAAAAAGATCCTTGCTTTCGCGTTTCCCCTTTTCCTGGGGAACCTTTTCCAGCAATTATACAATACGGCTGATTCCCTGATCGTGGGGAACTTTTTGGGCGACCAGGCCCTGGCAGCGGTCAGCTCGTCGGGAAACCTGATTTTCCTCATAGTCGGGTTTTTCTATGGACTGGCGATCGGCGCCGGGGTGGTGATTTCCCATTATTACGGTGCCCGGGAGATCGACGATGTCCATAAGGCCATCCATACGACCATCGCATTCAGCATACTGGTAGGATTTGTGCTGATGGCGGTTGGCGTGCTCCTGGCACCGAAGATCCTGGTGTGGATGGGGACACCGTCGGATGTGATGCCGAATTCACTCAGGTATTTTCGGATTTACTTTGCCGGATCCATGGCTCTGGTGCTCTACAACGCTTTCATGGGCATCATGCAGGCAGTGGGGGACAGCAGGCACCCGCTCCTGTTTTTGATGGTATCGTCTGTTATGAATATCCTGCTGGACTTGCTCTTTGTAGGCGTGCTGGGGTTTGGCGTGGGAAGTGCCGCCGCGGCCACGATCATTTCCCAGTTCTTTTCCGCGTTCCTCTGCTTCATGCATTTGCTGCGTTGCGATGAGGAATACCGGGTGCATCCCGCACAGATACGGCTGGACGTGTCCTTTTTGGGGCAGATCGTGAGGAACGGCCTTCCTTCCGGGCTGCAGAACTGCGTCATCTCCCTGGCCAATGTCCTGGTGCAGACCAATATCAACAGTTTCGGCTCCATCGCCATGGCCGGGTCGGGATCTTATTCCAAGATTGAGGGCTTTGCTTTCCTGCCGGTTACCTGCTTTGCCATGGCCATGACCACTTTTGTCAGCCAGAACCTGGGTGCGGGACAGTACGGGCGTGTGAAAAAAGGAAGCCGTTTCGGGATCCTCTGCTGCATCGGCCTGGCGGAGCTGATCGGGGCGGCCATATGGCTGCTGGCACCGTTTTTGATCGGGCTGTTCTCAAACGATCCGGATGTCATAGCAGTTGGGGTTACCCAGGCCCGGATCGAAGCGCTGTTCTACTTTTTGTTGGCGTTTTCACATGTGATCGCAGGGGTAATGCGCGGCGCGGGGAAGCCGAATGTCCCTATGGTGGTCATGCTCCTGGTCTGGTGCGTGCTGCGGATCACCTATATCACCCTGGCGCTGCATTTCGTCCATGTGATCCAGTTGCTTTTCTGGGCGTATCCGCTTACCTGGTCAATTAGTTCGTTGATTTTTTTGGTATACTACCTGCGAGCAGATTGGATGCATGGGAGAAATATATGACGAAGCCCCGGAGCCAAAACCGGGGCTATCATATGTGTGTTTGGCGCAACTCCCCGTGCCCTTTGCCCGCTCGATTCGGACATAGGAGAAAATATCGTTTGTCCTTCTTGCTTTGCGGATTACAATTCCGTTACTGCAGTTAGT
>JAJPYU010000062.1 GCA_021204765.1 Clostridiales bacterium | reverse complement strand
CGTTGTATTCTTCGGGGCCGGTGCCCTTACAAAGCTTTTTCAGACTCCGCTTAGCTTCTTTGCCCTGCGGGTTCTGGCACCTACGATCATTGTTGTGGCAGTCCTGGGAGTCATAAGAGGCTTTTTCCAGGGACTGGGCACCATGGTTCCCAGTGCCGTTTCCCAGATCATTGAGCAGATAGTAAATGCCGTGGTCAGCGTCGGGGCGGCTTTTGTCCTCTTCGGATAAGGTACCAGAGTGGCGGCAGTCCTGGGCGGAGAGCAGCATTACGCTGAAGCCTACGGTGCCGCGGGAGGCACCCTGGGCACCAGCATGGGCGCTCTGGCCGGACTGATATTCTGCATAGCCATTTTCCTCTTTTACAGGAAGACTTTTAAAAAGGATATTGCCAGTGAGAGAACGGCAGGCACAGGACAGGTAGAAAGCTATCGCTCCATAATAAAGGTGCTGATATTGACAATACTCCCTATCCTCGTCAGTACCACCCTTTACAATCTGGTCTCCATCGTGGATCAGGGGCTGTTCAAGAATCTGGCCATCCATCAGGGGAATGCCGCTGACACCGTATCTCTCTGGTGGGGCGTGTACTCAGGATATTATAAGGTTCTTATAAATGTACCCATCGCAATTTCCACAGCTATTGCTACCAGTTCAGTCCCGGCTGTGGCGGCAGCATTTGCAAGGAAGAACAGGCCGGAGGTAAAGAGGAAGATAGGTCTTGCCATGCGTTTCGTCATGGTCGTCGCTTTTCCCTGCGCTGTGGGCATCGGTGTACTGGCCACGCCTATCATCAACATGCTCTTCCACACTACAACGGATCTGGCAGGATCCCTGCTCCGCTGGGGTGCCATAAGCGTTATATTCTATTCCATATCCACCCTGTCAAACGCGATCCTGCAGGGCATCGACCGTATGCGCATCCCCATCAGGAACGCCGTCATAGCGCTGGCTGTAAACTGCGTTTCCCTGCCCATATCCATCTATGTCTTCCACATCGGGATATACGCTATGATAGTCGGGAATATAGTCTTCTCCCTGGTCATGTGCATACTGAACAGCTTCTCGGTGAAGCGCTATTCCGGCTACAGCCCTAACATCCGTAAGACCTACGTAAAGCCCGCTATCGCCGCAGTTATCATGGGAGTCATCGTCGGTGTGGTCTACCTGTTGATCCACATGGCCCTCCACAGCAACACCATTGCGACGATAATCGCCATAGTGGTCGGTGTCATCAGTTACGCAGTGATACTTCTCCTGACCGGCGGCCTTACGGAGACCGACTTACAGAGCTTCCCCAGGGGGGCATTTATAATTAAAATATCAAAGAAGTTACACCTTCTGAGGTGAATGAAACAGCAGATGCTTTTCTTATGAAAATACCTTACAAAATAAAGGAGAGAGGTATGGATGTCATCATTATCGGTGCCGGAGCCGCGGGTCTGACGGCTGCCATATTTGCCGCCGGGGAGGGCGCTGACGTACTCGTCTTAAACCACCATGCTGTCCCGGGCAAGAAGCTTCTCTCCACCGGCAACGGCAAGTGCAACTTCACAAATGAGTACCAGGATATCAGCTGTTACCGCAGCGATGATGACGTACTGGTAAAAAAAGTCCTTGATATATTTTGCGAAACTGATACCATGGCTTTTTTTCATGATATCGGCATAGCATACAAACAAAAAAACGGTTATTACTACCCTATATCCGGCCAGGCATCCTCAGTTCGTGAAGCGCTTATCTCTAAAGCAGGATATTCTGGAACGGAGATTATTAATGGGATTAACATATCGTCAGTGGAAAAGACCGCTGACGGTTTTACTGTAGATACGGAAAAAGGAATATTCGGATCAAAAAGCCTTATCCTGGCCACCGGCGGAATGGCTGCCCCATCCACCGGCAGCGATGGCAGCGGATATGAGCTGGCCAAATCTCTTGGACACAGTATTATCAGTCCACTTCCTGCGCTTGTGCCTCTTATCACCATTGACAGGTGGCTGAGGAACGTGGCGGGAGTCCGCTGCGATGCGAAGGTGACTTTGCTGGTTGACGGCAAAGCCTCAGCAGAAAATATCGGTGAACTGCAGCTAAATGCCTCCCAGCTGTCCGGTATTCCGGTTTTCCAGGTAAGCCGCTATGCCTCAATAGCTTTGAAAGAAAGAAAGCGCGTTGAGCTGGCCATAGACTTTTATCCGAGGCTTTCAGAGATCGAACTGGCTAATGTGCTCGCTGCAATGGCTGAATCCCTTGGCGGATATAAAAACTGGAGGGAAATATTGGCGGGTTTGATCCACACAAAGCTTGCCGGAATGATAGCTGACAGGCTGAAACTGTCCACTGAACCTGTATGGATAAAACGCAGAGCACAGATACCTGCCGATGCCAGGAAAATTACTTCCATGATGAAGCAGACTATGGTAAATGTCACCGGCACCGGATACATGACTCACGCCCAGGCTACCTGCGGAGGAGTCCCTTTAAATGAGATCGGAGGGGACATGCAGTCACAGTTTGTCCATGGGCTCTACTTCGCCGGGGAGATATTAAACGTTGACGGCATCTGCGGAGGCTACAACCTCCAGTGGGCATGGTCAAGCGGAGCAATAGCAGGACAAAGTGCAGCTAAGGCGGTAATAAAATCATGAAAGAGAGAGTCAGGGTCAGCCAGGTCACGGTGCCTTTAGAGCACGACATGGATCATGTGGTCAAAAAGGCCTGCCGCATTTCCGGTATCCGTCCTGACGAGCTGGCAGGATACGAGATAACCAGGCGCTCGGTGGATGCCAGGAGGAGCGAGCCCCGGTACAGCTATACTGTTGATCTGATTCCATCATCTGACCGGATCAGAATAAAGAAAGATAAAAATGTCACCCGGTATACCCCTGTGAAATATTCGCCGACGCCCTCCGGCTATGAGCCACTTACCGCACCCATAGCTGTAATAGGTACAGGCCCGGCAGGGCTCTTTGCCGCATACCTGCTGGCAAAGAATGGATACGCACCGATAATCTTTGAGCGGGGAAAGGAAGTTGATCAGCGTCAGGATGATGTCCGGGATTTCTGGAGGAGTGGCCGCTTAAATCCTGAATCAAACGTCCAGTTCGGGGAGGGCGGTGCCGGAACATTTTCCGACGGAAAGCTTAACACACGCATAAAGGACAGGAGCGGGCGCATAGAATATGTCCTGAAGACCTTTGTCACCTGCGGTGCACCGGAGGACATACTCTGCGACAGCCAGCCCCATATCGGCACCGACATACTCTGCACAGTTGTCAGGAATATGCGGGAGGATATCATTCGACTCGGCGGAAAATTTTACTTTGGATCAAAGGTCACTGATATAGAGATAAGGGATGGCAAGCTTACCACCCTGATCATAAATGACAGCAGGAGAGAGGCAGTCTCAGCCGCCATCCTGGCATTAGGCCACAGCGCCAGGGATAGCTTTGCCATGCTCTCCTCCCACGGAGTGCCCATGGAAGCCAAGGCTTTCGCCGTGGGAATGCGGGTGGAGCATCCCCAGGAAATGATAGACAGAGCGCAATATGGAGAAAATGCTGACATGAGCCTTCTTCCCGCCGCCAGCTACAGCCTGACTCACAGGGCGGCAAACGGCCGCAGCGTCTTCACTTTCTGCATGTGCCCCGGAGGACAGGTCATAGACGCCTCCTCGGAGGAAAACTGCCTGGCCATAAACGGCATGAGCACCCGGGCCAGAGACTCAGGGATCGCCAACTCAGCAGTCATTGTATCCTTGACTCCGGATGACTATCCGGATCCGGATGATCCCCTCTCCGGTGTGGAGTTCCAGCGTGACCTGGAACGTAAGGCTTACACGGCAGGAGAAGGCCGCATCCCCCGGGAGACTTTCGCAGACTTCGAAGAGGAGACTCACTCGAAACTGCGCCTCATCTTTCCGGAATACATAAGCGAGGCTTTCACGGAAGGAATGCACGCCTTCGGGAAGAAAATAAGCGGATTTGACCGCAATGATACCCTCCTCTCCGCGGTGGAGAGCAGGACCTCGTCGCCGGTGCGCATCCTCCGCAACGAGCACTTCGAGAGCTCCATAAAGGGACTTTACCCCTGTGGGGAAGGTGCGGGCTATGCCGGCGGAATAACCTCCTCGGCTGTCGATGGCCTGAAAGTGGCAGAATCGATTATGACCTTATATTTACCCCCGGTAAAATGAGGTCAACAGTTCCCGCCTTTCACGTATGTAAAGCTGAAAGAGGACACCATTGCATGTGTAAAATTAAAAGTAACCCAGAGGATTTAAATTATGACACGAGAAAGTGTTGACCCAGGCAAGGTCACTCCGATGATGCGGCAATATCTTGATATGAAGAAATCCTACCCGGATTGTATCCTGTTCTACCGCCTGGGCGACTTCTACGAAATGTTCTTCGAGGACGCCGAGACCGCCTCCAAAGAGCTGGAGCTCACTCTGACGGGCAAGAACTGCGGCCTTGAGGAGCGCGCCCCCATGTGCGGGGTTCCCTTTCATGCCGTGGACGGATATTTAAACCGTATGGTGGAAAGGGGATATAAGGTTGCTGTCTGCGAGCAGATGGAGGATCCCCGCCTGGCCAAAGGAATCGTTAGGCGGGAGGTAATACGCATAGTCACCCCCGGCACGAACCTTAATACCGATTCCCTGGACGAGACAAAGAATAATTACATCATGTGCATATTTTGCCTGGACGGGCGTTTCGGCGTCTCCACGGCGGATGTCACCACAGGGGATTACTTTCTCACTGAACTGGACACCGGGAGAAAGCTTTTAGATGAGATAGGCCGCTACCTTCCCTCGGAGATCATTTGCAATGAGGCCTTTATGATGAGCGGCCTGGATCTGGAGGATTTTGGTGACAGACTCTCAATAGCCATATATTCCCTGGATTCCGGGTATTTTGATGATGATAGCGCTAAAAAGACTTTAAAAGAGCATTTTAAGGTGGACAGTCTCGAAGAATTGGGTCTCGATCACTACGACTGCGGTGTCATTGCGGCGGGGGCATTGCTCATTTACCTTAAGGAGATGCAGAAGACTGACCTGACCCATATGACTCACCTTGAGCCTTACTCCACAGGAAAATATATGATACTGGACAATGCGGCCAGGAGGAATCTGGAGCTTACAGAGACTCTCCGGGAGAAGCAGAAGAAAGGTACCCTGCTCTGGGTGCTGGATAAGACCAGGACAGCCATGGGTGCCAGGACGCTTCGCAGCTATATAGAGCAGCCCCTTTTAAGCCCCCGGGATATAGAGGTCCGTCTGGACGCTGTTGAGGAATTTTATGACAACACTATTACCAGGGAAGAGATCCGGGAATACCTTGGACCGGTGTACGACCTGGAGCGGCTTGTCAGCCGTGCGGTCTACCGCACTGCCAATCCCAGGGATCTCATCGCCTTTAAGACTTCCCTTAATATGCTGCCTCCCATCAAGACCCTCATGCAGGATTTCTCCTCTGAGCTGATAGTGCGCCTTGACAAATATTTTGATCCCCTGACTGATATCTGTGAACTCATAGAAAATTCTATAGAGGACGACCCGCCTGTTTCCGTGAGAGAGGGCGGTATGATAAAGGACGGCTTTAATGAGGAGATTGACAGGCTCAGGTCCATAGGACGTGACGGGAAGTCATGGATAGCGAAAATGGAGGAGGACGAGCGGGAGCGCACCGGCATAAGGAACCTGCGCATACGCTACAACAGAGTCTTCGGCTATTATCTGGAGGTGACTAATTCTTACAAAGATCTGGTGCCGGAGAACTATACCAGAAGGCAGACCCTGGCCAATGCCGAGCGCTATATCACTCCTGAACTCAAGGAGCTGGAAGACTCTATCCTCGGCGCTGAGGACAGGCTGACAGCCCTGGAATACGAAGTGTTTTCCCGGATAAGAAATTCCATAGCCGATGAGGTGGAGCGCATTCAGCACACCGCCAAAGCCGTGGCGAATATCGACGTCTTTGCCGCCCTGGCCAACGTAGCTGCGGAAAACAATTACGTCCGCCCTTCCATAAATGAGAAGGGTATCTTAAAGATCCGGGGCGGACGCCATCCGGTGGTGGAGAAAATGATGGGAAATGAAAATTTCATTCCCAATGATACTCTGCTTGATACAAAGGACAATCGCATCTCCATAATTACCGGCCCCAATATGGCAGGGAAATCCACTTACATGAGACAGAACGCCCTCATAGTCCTGATGGCACAGATGGGCTCCTTCGTCCCTGCAGAGTCGGCAAACGTGGGTATAGCTGACAGGATATTTACCCGTGTCGGTGCCTCGGATGATCTGGCTTCCGGGCAGAGCACTTTCATGGTGGAGATGAATGAGGTGGCAAACATCCTGAAGTACGCCACCGGCTCGAGCCTCCTGATACTGGACGAGATAGGCCGCGGCACCGGGACCATTGACGGGCTTTCCATAGCCTGGGCTGTGGTGGAATACATTTCCAACCCTAAGATACTGGGAGCCAGGACACTTTTTGCCACCCACTATCACGAGCTCACCGAGCTGGAAGGGAAGCTCTCCAACGTCCACAACTACCGCATTGCCGTAAAGGAGAGGGGCGACGACATAGTATTCCTGAGGAAGATAGTCCCCGGCGGGGCGGACAGAAGCTATGGCATACAGGTGGCCAGGCTCGCTGGAGTGCCGGATGCTGTGATACAGAGAGCAAAGGCCATCTCCGAGGAGCTGGAGCAGGAAAATCTCAATAATATCGCAGCTAACCTGAGCGCTGAGACCGGTGGAGTGACCACGAAGCTGGACGAGGTGGACCTTGGACAGATGTCACTCTTTGACACTGTGACGGATGAAGATATAATAAAAGAGCTCTCTCAGATGGATCTGGCCCGGATAACGCCCTTTGAGGCCTTGAACAAACTGTTGGAGCTGCAGAATAAAATAAATAATCGTTGGGGATAAAACAGTGTGTTATGATCCCCGGCGGGAGAGCATATTACCGACAAAAGCTTTTTGCTGCCAATACATATGGCAGGAAGGAGACAGAGATGCCTGAGATCAGAGTACTTGATGATGCAACAATTGATAAGATAGCCGCCGGTGAGGTGGTGGAGCGTCCTTCTTCCGTGGTAAAGGAACTGGCGGAAAATGCCATCGACGCCTGCGCTTCCGCTGTGACTGTGGAGATAAAGGAGGGCGGCACCAGTCTTATCCGTGTCACCGACAACGGCTGCGGCATAGAGAGATCCCAGGTGAGCACTGCCTTCTTAAGTCATTCCACCAGCAAGATAATGACGGTGGAAGACTTACTTGCCATCTCATCCCTGGGTTTTCGCGGTGAGGCCTTATCCAGTATAGCTGCGGTGTCGAAGGTGGAACTTATCACCAGGACTCCCGGGGATATAACAGGGACGCGCTATATTACAGAGGGAGGCAGGGAAATCTCACTGGAGGAGATCGGTGCGCCGGGCGGTACCACTTTCCTGGTAAGAGATTTATTCTTTAACGTTCCTGCAAGAAAGAAATTCTTAAAAGCTCCCCAGACTGAGGCTGCCTACATCAGCGATATGATGGAACACATAGCCCTGTCACACCCGGAGATTTCCTTTAAATTCATAAATAACGGGCAGATACGCCTCCACACCTCCGGCAATTCCAGGCTGAAAGATGTCATCTATATGATATATGGGCGTGATATCACTAACAGCCTTTTGGAAATAAACGGGGAATGGGATGGTTTCTCAGTAACAGGGTATATAGGAAAGCCTGTACTGGTAAGAGGGAACCGAGGATTTGAGAACTATTTCGTTAATGGGCGCTATATAAGGAGCTCCCTCATGGCAAAGGCCATAGAGGACGGCTACCACGGTTTCGTAATGCAGCACAAATTCCCTTTCACGGTGCTTCTCATCAGCCTGGACGGACGGCTGGTGGATGTGAACGTCCACCCCAACAAGATGGAGATGCGTTTTACCGATCAGGAAGGGATATATAAGAGGATATCAGGGCTGATCCACGACACTCTCTCCGGCAAAGAGCTGATCTCAGATGTGGAAGTCGGGAAGGAAAGTAAGACGTCGGAAAAGCCTGTTTACGATAAGAAAAAAATCCCGGAACCCTTTGAGAGCGGCAGAAGAGGGGACGCGGTAAGGGAGCCTGTAAGATATAACAAAGGCAACACTGCAGATAAAAACATTAATGTAAAACCTGATTCTGTTGTAAGGAGTGTTCCGAAGGACACAGATGGCCATGGTAAGATGCCTCCTGCAAAAAATATTGATGTGAAAGATGCGACAGCTAAGGCTTCAAAGAAAGCCGGAAAAGAGGCCTTCCATCAGGCTGAGATCACTGATTACACCGGAGGAAAAACCCGGCTGCTCAGTGAGGAGGCCAGACCGAGGCTCCGCATTATCGGCCAGCTCTTCGAAACCTACTGGCTGGTGGAATTTGAAGACCGGTTTTATATGATAGACCAGCATGCAGCCCACGAGAAGATACTATATGAAAAGATAATGGCTGAGTACAAAAAGAAGGAGTTTGCCTCACAGCTTATCAGTCCTCCCATAGTATTGTCTCCATCGATGCAGGAGGAAGTGCTTCTCAAAAAATATATGTCTTACCTGACTACTCTCGGTTTTGAAATGGAGCCTTTCGGAGGCCATGACTGGGCCGTCTGCGCACTGCCGATGGATTTCTATGGACTTGATGGGAAAGAATTCCTCACCGGGCTCATAGATGAGATGAAGCAAGTTACGGATGAGGAGGCACCGGATCTGACAGCC
>JAJPYU010000211.1 GCA_021204765.1 Clostridiales bacterium | reverse complement strand
GGTCTCCATAGTCCCATTTGCGATGGCCTCATCAAAGATCTTTACGCTGGCCGGCGTCACGATGAGATTCACGAAGGGAGCCACATGCTTCCCACTAAGAATCTCCGCCGCCGCCATCAGATCCTCCAGCCGCCCGTTGGTGCAGCTGCCGATAAATACCTGATCTATCTTCGTCCCGGCGTACTCCGCTGCCGGATGGATATTGTCCACCTGGGAAGGGCAGGCCAGTACCGGCACAAAGTCCTCCGCCCTGTAAGTGATCTCCCTGATATAGGATGCATCCTCATCAGCGGCAAGGCCGGTGTATTTCTCGTCCAGTACAATACCGCAGTATTCCGCCGTCTTCTCATCTGCCGCAAAGAGGGCGCACTTAGCTCCCGCCTCCACGGCCATGTTGCTCATTGTCATGCGGCTGGCTATGGTCATATTATCCACGGTATTTCCATGGAATTCAAGAGCCTTGTAAGTGGCCCCGTCAGCTCCCAGATCCCCGATGATGGTAAGTATCACGTCCTTTGACATGATATTTTCAGGAAGCTCCCCCTCGATAGTAATCTTTATAGTCTCAGGCACCCTGACCCAGAGATTCCCGGTTCCCAGGATGCTGGCCATCTCGGTATAGCCTATCCCCGATGAAAATGCCCCGACGCAGCCGTAGGTGGTTGTGTGGCTGTCCGTGCCGAATACCACGTCTCCCGGCTTCACATATCCCGCCTCAGTCATCAGCTGATGGCAGATGCCGTCACAGCGGTGGACGTGGGTCAGGCCGTACCTGGCAGCAAACTCATTTCCAATACGAAAATGCCTGGTATCGTCCACCTGGCTGGCAGGCACCAGATGGTCATAGATCAGGATCACCTTGTCCGGATCCCATATCTCCTTAAAGCCCATCTCCGCAAATTTCTCCGCCACGAAAGGGATGAAAATGTCGTGGATCATGACTCTGTCCACATTTGTGGTGACTATATCCCCCGGGTGAACATCTTTTCCGATATTTCTCCCTATGATTTTCTCTATCATGGTCTGTCCCATATGAATCCCTCTTTCCTAATCCAGTCCGTTTAACTTACGCATGGCAGGCACCAGGCCTCCGGCATCGAGTATGGCCTCAAGATCCTCAGGCAGAGCCGCTACAGGGTAGCTCTTCTCCCCGAAAATGATGCTCTCTCCCACTTTCACAGTGATGACATCGCCCTCACTGACATCCGCCTGAATGTCACCATTCTCAATGAGCAGCAGGCCGTTATTGATGGCATTTCTGAAAAATATCCTTGCAAATGACCCGGCGATGACGCAGCGCACCCCCAGGGCCTTGATGACCTCGGGAGCCTGCTCCCGGGAGGATCCACAGCCGAAATTCTTCCCCGCGACGATGATATCCCCGGGCTCTATCTGCCCTGCCAGCTCAGGCCGCAGGGGCGAGAAGGCGTAGGGCTTCATGTCCTCAACCGTTTTCAAAGCAAGGTACTCCGTTGGCATGATAATATCTGTATCTATATCATCACCAAGCATCCATACACGTCCTGTAAATTTATCCATCTTAAGTTCTCCTTATATATCCGGAGAGTCGGCAACGCTTTCTGCGCTCACACGTCGAATTTTGCGCTTCCCTGCGTCCTCTATTACTTGCTGCTCCCGCTATACTCACCCGCTACGCGGGTTCAAACAGACGCTCCCGCAGCAAGAAGTATACTCTGGAAGCTATGCAAAATTCTTCCTATGGATTCGCCGCAGAAAGGTTGCCCGCCTCTCCTGCTCTACGGCTGTATCATATCCGCTGTAGTAATTTCACCTGTGATAGCTGACGCTGTAACTGTAGCCGCCGACGCCAGGTACACGTATGAATCAGCATGTCCTGCCCGGCCCTTGAAGTTCCGCGTCCCGGTGCTGATGAGGGTCTCCCCCTCCCCGATGACGCCCTGGCAGCTGCCCCAGCAGACGCTGCAGTTGGGATTCATCACTATCGCGCCGGCATCTATAAAGGTCTGTATGATGCCCTCCTTTAAGGCCTCCTCGTATATTGAACGGCTGGCGGGCACCACCAGGAAACGCACCAGAGGATGCACCTTCCTGCCCCTGATAATGTCGGCTCCGACTCTCAGATCCTCTATACGGCCGTTATTGCAGGAGCCCAGGAAAGCCTCGTCTATCTTCGTGCCGACGCACTCCTTCGCACTCACCACATTGTCCACGAAATGAGGCTTCGCCACGATTGGAGTGATCTCGGAAAGGTCTATCTCATATTCCTCCTCAAAATGGGCGTCAGGGTCACTCTTAAAGACGGCTTTCGGCTCCCGGCCATGTGCAGTCAGGTACTCCATCGCTATATCGTCCACCTCCATAAGGGCGGTCTTCGCTCCCGCCTCCACACAGAGATTGCAGATGGCGATGCGGTCGCTCATGGTCAGGGTCTTCATACCCTCCCCCACGAACTCCATAGCCTTGTAATTGGCTCCGTTGGCTCCTTTCCTCCCTATAATGGTGAGGATCAGGTCCCTGGCGTAAACTCCGTCCGGAAGTTTCCCTTTAAGATAAAAACGCAGGGTCTCGGGCACCATGACCCAGGATGTCCCGGTGACCATGGCGTAGAGGTAATCCGTACAGCCCACGCCTGTCCCGAAAGCCCCCAGGGCTCCGTATGCGCAGGTGTGGCTGTCCGCCCCGAAGATCAGCTCCCCGGGCCTGACGTGATTCTCCATCATGATCTGGTGGCAGACCCCCTCGCCCTCGTAGTAAGTGATTCCGTGCTCCCTGGCGAAATCCCTCATCTTCCTGTGGGACGCCGCCGTCTTGGGGCTGTCACAGGGCACATTGTGATCCACGATCCACACCAGCTTACTGACGTCCGCGATATGCGGATCCTTCAGCTGCGTATTATACATGTCAATGGTGAGATGGGTTGTGCCGTCATTGCTCATGAGGCGGTCCACCTCCACAGTATGTATCTCCCCGGCGTGAGCCTCCCCGACTCCCGCCGCCAGAGCAATTATTTTCTCAGCTATGGTCATGCCCATAAAGAATATCCTCCAAAAAACATTTCCTTTTTTACGACGAACTCATTTTTCTGTGAACGCCTTAAAATCACTTATTTAGTGAAGCTATTAGTCCCCCCTGGTCCAGTATCCCCTGCATATACTCAGGCAGCTTCGTACACTGGTATTCGTGTCCATTGCATATGGCCACTCCAGCTGTGAGATCCAGACTCATCTCGTCCCCATCGGCGACGGCGTCATAGAGCTCGCGGCTTACGATCACCGGCATCCCGATATTTATAGCATTACGGTAGAATATCCTGGCGAAGGACTTCGCCACCACGGCTTTCACTCCCAGTGCCTTAAGGACCGATGGTGCCTGCTCCCTGGAGGAGCCGCAGCCGAAGTTCTCCCCGGCCACCACGAAGTCCCCGGGACGTACCTTTTTCGCAAAGTCCCTATCCAGAGACTCAAAAGTGTGTGCCTTCATCTCATCAATGGTCGGATAGAGCAGATACTGGGAGGCAATGATCTGATCCGTATCCACATCTGTATGAAATCTGAAAATTTTTCCCATAACTTTTCCTTTCTTACATACGAAAACCGATTGCTTCGCACTTTATGCTACCGCAATCGCCGCCAATATTCGCAATCCGCTCATGTTTTGGACTTTCTTTTAAAAAAGGTGATATGGCATCTGCCATACCACCTTCTAAATCGTTCACACTGTGCCTCTACATATCATTCGTAATCCGCCTGCTCCACGCAGTCTTCCCCGCACCTTGCGGTGCTACGATTACTCATGAATGTAGAGGTCACCTGTTACACAGTACCTGGGATAAATACAGCTACTATTCAAGCAAACTTGAAGTAGCTGTATTATATACCCGGCACCGTGTGAACGTGACCTAGTTGTTGATCAGCTTGTCCTCTTCATTCCAGCTGTACAGCTTCCTGACCTCGGCTCCCACGATCTCTGAGGGATGCTCAGCGGCCAGCTTCCTCATGGCTTTGAAATGTACCTGTCCGCCGGCGGAGGAGAGATCCAGCAGGAACTCCTTGGCGAAAGTGCCGTCCTGGATGTCAGCGAGAACCTTTCTCATGGCGTTCTTGGTATCCTCGGTGATGATCTTCGGTCCGGTGATGTAGTCGCCGTACTCAGCGGTATTGGAAACGGAATATCTCATTCCGGCGAAACCTGACTGGTTGATCAGATCGACAATGAGCTTCATCTCATGGATGCACTCAAAGTATGCATTCCTGGGATCATAGCCAGCCTCGCAGAGTACCTCAAATCCGGCCTGCATCAGAGCGCTGACGCCGCCGCAGAGCACTGCCTGCTCGCCGAAAAGGTCTGTCTCAGTCTCAGTGCGGAAAGTGGTCTCAAGGACTCCTGCGCGGGCTCCGCCGATGGCCAGGGCGTAAGCCAGGCCAATCTCCAGGGCCTTGCCGGTGGCATCCTGCTCGATAGCGATGAGGCAGGGCACTCCCTTGCCGGCCTGATACTCAGAACGCACGGTGTGGCCGGGTCCCTTAGGGGCGACCATGACGACATCCACGTCCGCAGGCGGGGTGATAAGGCCATAGTGAATGTTAAAGCCATGGGAGAACATCAGCATGTTGCCGGGCTCCAGGTTCGGCTCAATGTCCTTCTTGTACATATCGGCCTGCAGTTCATCGTTGATAAGGATCTGGATTATATCGGCCTTTTTAGCGGCCTCAGCAGCGGTGTAGACGGTGAGGCCCTGTGCCTCAGCCTTTGCCCAGGACTTGCTGCCATTGTAAAGACCGACGATGACATCACAGCCGGATTCCTTGGCATTAAGCGCCTGAGCGTGACCCTGGCTGCCGTAACCGATGACAGCAATGGTCTTGCCCTCCAGGGCTGCGAGATTACAATCTTCCTGATAATAGATTTTTGCTTCTGACATGACTTCTTCCTCCATAAATATTAATTTGAAATTCTATGTGCGCTCCCGCATCATGGAATTCTCCAGGATCCGGGACTGTACAGACTAGAAAATATCGGGCAGCCGCTAAATCTTAATCTCAGTCCATGGATGCCAACATCCTACAGCATCCTGACGTCTCCATCGCCGCGGCTTAAACCCGTCTCTCCGGTACGTGCCAGCTCCAGTATCAGATAATTGGACATGAGCCCGATGAAAGCATCCAGCTTCCGTCTCTCGCCGGTAAGCTCTATAACCAGTGAATCAGGTGCGACATCCACTATCTTCGCACGGAAGATATTGGCCGTGGCCAGTATAGCCTGCCTGTCCTCGTCGTGAGCGCGGATCTTTAAAAGAATAAGCTCACGCTCCACGGACTCGCCTTCCTTAAGCTCCTTGATGTCGATAACGTCCTCCAGCTTCGCCAGCTGCTTCTCTATCTGTTCCAATATGAGGGTGTCGCCGCTGGCTGCCACCGTGATACGTGTATAACGGGGATCCGCCGTAACACCGGCAGAAAAACTGTCAATATTATAACCCCGGCGACTGAACAGGCCGGAAATGTGGCTGATGCCGCCCGGGTTATTCTCGACTAAGAGTGAAAGTACCTGTCTTCTGACCACGATAATGTCCTCCAAAATGCCTGCGCTCAAACTTTAATAATTCTAGCAATTACCACTGTCTTTGTCAAGGTAATATAAGGGGTTTGAGAGGCTTTATTTATTCCGCATTGGCTAATTTAGCGGCCTGGTCAGCAGCAATGAGAGCGTCTATTATCTCCTGTAGATCCCCATCCATAACAGAATCCAGTTTATACAGAGTCAGCTTTATCCGATGGTCGGTGACGCGGCTCTGTGGAAAGTTGTAGGTGCGGATCTTCTCCGAGCGGTCGCCGCTTCCGACCTGGCTCTTGCGGTCTTCGGCCTCTGCGTCATGAGCCTTCTGGCGCTCCAGGTCGTAGAGCTTGGCGCGAAGAACTTTTAATGCCTTATCTTTATTCTTGAGCTGTGATTTCTCATCCTGACAGGAAATGACGATCCCTGTTGGGATATGGGTCAGTCGGACTGCGGAGTCAGTGGTGTTGACACACTGTCCGCCGTTGCCGGAAGCACGGAAAACATCGAAACGGCAGTCATTTAAATCCAGATTCACTTCCACCTCCTCAGCTTCGGGCAGGATAGCCACTGTGACTGCGGAGGTGTGGATACGGCCTCCGGACTCGGTCTCCGGTACGCGCTGGACGCGGTGGGTGCCGGACTCATATTTGAGGACTGAGTAAGCGCCTTTGCCGTTTACCATAAAGCTGACATACTTCATGCCGCCGATGCCGGTCTCTTCCACATCCATGGTCTCCACCCGCCAGTGGCGTGACTCGGCATAGTGGACATACATGCGGTAGAGCTCCGCAGCAAAAAGAGCTGCCTCTTCGCCGCCAACCCCGGCGCGGATCTCCACTATTACATTCCTGTCATCGTTGGGGTCTTTGGGAAGCAACAGAACCTTAAGCTGCTTCTCCAGCTCCTCCACCTTCGTTCTGGACTCGGCGATCTCCTCCTTTAAAAGCTCTCTCATCTCCTCGTCGGACTCCTCCCGGAGCATCTCCACATTTTCGTCTATACTCTCTTTATTCCTTTTGTACTCCCTGTAAGCCTCAACCACCGGGGCCAGCTCACCCTGCTCTTTTAACAGAGCCTGAAATCGTTTGCCGTCAGCAGCCACCGCCGGGTCGGACAGCAGGCTTAAGACCTCCTCGAAGCGCATCAGCGCATCATCCAGCTTGTCAAACATTTTATTCTCTCCTTCCCCGTATCACCCGGTCAAGGCCTGCCAGGTCATGAATCACCCGGATGTCGGAAAATCCATTCTCTGTCATAAGTGCAGATACCGCTTCGGCCTGGTCACTGCCAATCTCCATGAGGATATATCCGCCGGGATTCAGGTAATATCCGCATTGTTTAAGTATCTTCCTGTAATAGGCCAGTCCATCCTCCCCGCCATCCAGTGCCAGCCGAGGCTCATGCTCCCTCACCTCCGGGGCAAGGGTGTCGACAGTCGCTGCCGGGATGTAGGGAGGGTTGGAAACTATCACATCAAATCTCCGGTGTATATTCTCAAATAAATCGCTGTGGACAAAAGTAATGTCGGCCTTATGCGTATGGGCATTTTCACGGGCCAGAGCCAGGGCATCTTCGGAAATATCTGAGGCCTGGACACTGCAGTCGGGGCAAAGCACTTTCAGTGCGACAGCCAGACATCCGGAACCGGTACAAAGATCCAGCACTTTTACTTTATCCCCGCCAGCCCTATCCATCACAGAGGGATCTCTCTCTTCAGTCAGGTCATGCAGCAAATTCAGGGTTTGCTCACACAGCTCCTCCGTATCCTGTCTCGGGATCAGCGCCCGCTCATCCACTTTAAGGGGGATATCCATAAAAAAAGTATATCCCATGATATGCTGCAGAGGTATTCTCTTTTCCCGCAGGGATACCAGAAGAAAATATTTATCGATACGCTCGGGCCGCATCTCATCATTCTTAACACAGAGAAGCCGGGTTATATCAAAACCGCAGACGTGCATGAGCAATATCCGGCTCTCAACATCCGCCTCCTCTATCCCGGCCTCCTCAAATCTCTTTTTTGCCTCTGCCTGTGCTTCCCTGTATGTCATGGTTTCTCATTATTTTCTGCGTGGGAAATCCTGCCCGTCATCAACGTTGGCATTTCCCTCTGGTTTCTCCGGTTCATGTATGGACGCGGTAAGAGGCGTGACCACCGGTTCTATGCCGTCCTGCCGCCTCACTTCCTCCACAAAGGATCTCCAGTCAAATACAGCCTCCACCGACTTAATCCCCACCTCTATCATGTCATCATCAGGCTCCCGTACCGTCATCCGCTGCATCCAGAGACCGGGCTTGCTGATGATATTTATGAATTTATTATCCGAGCGTCCCGCCAGCCGCAGCACCTCGAAAGAGAGACCCGCGATGACCGGGACTAATGCCAGCCTGATGACTATCCTCAGCACGTGGGAATCCACCCTTATAAAAAGGTAAAGTATAATACAGATGATTATGACGAAAACCAGAAAACTGGTGCCGCAGCGCTTGTGCTCCTTTGAGCATCCCCGGACATTTTCCACTGTGAGATCCATGCCGTGCTCCATGCAGTTTAAGCACTTGTGCTCCGCCCCATGATACATGAAAGTCCGCTGTATATCCTCCATCCGGGAGATGAGGGCAATATAGACGATGAAAATTACCAGCCTGATGATACCCTCGAAAATGGCCGTCAGTGTCGCGTTGTCCACAAAGCGCTGGAATATCTGGGAAAGATAATAGGGCAGGATCATAAATACAGCCACAGCCAGGATGATTGATAGAGTCAGTGTCCAACCCATCATGGCCTTCTCCTCCCTGGCCTCCTGCTCAGGAGTCTTTTTCTTCTTTTCCTTCGCTGCCTTCTCTGTTTTCTTTATGCCCTGTGATTCGCCTCCGGCATCCCCGCCGGCCGCATCCTTCTTCCTGCGGCGTTCTTTTTTCGGCGGTTCCTCTTCCTCCTCGTCGAAAAAGGAGGCGGAATACATGAGTGTGGAGATCCCCAGCACGAGGGAATCTATGAAAGAAAGTACACCTCTGACTATAGGTATCTTAAACCATACATTTTTAAACAGAGAAGCCTTACCCTTCTCCACTTTCACCTCTATCTGATGATCCGGCTTCCGCACCGCCACGGCATAGCTGTCACCGTTTCGCATCATAATGCCTTCCATGACGGCCTGTCCGCCAATACCTGAATATTTCATCTGAATCCGCTCGCTTTCTCTCGCTTATTATCTCACTCCCCGGGCATGTATATACATCCTGATGATACCAGGGTCAAATATCCGCAGATAGAAAGAC
>JAJPYU010000268.1 GCA_021204765.1 Clostridiales bacterium | reverse complement strand
CACTATCTTTGCGGTAAAGCCCGGCGACGGTTCCGCCAGGGAACAGGCGGCCTCCTGCCAGAAGGTGCTGGGTGGCTGGGCAAATATAGCCAATGAGTATGCTACCAAGCGTTATCGCTCAAATCTGATCAACTGGGGAATGATACCTTTTATCATCCCCGCAGGGGATCTGCCTTTCGCCAATGGGGATTACCTGTTTATCCCGGAGATTAGAGCGGCAATCGAGGAAAAAGCCTCCGAGATACCGGCGTATGTGGTAAAGGATGAAGGACTTGCCCCTTTCACCCTGCATCTGGGTGAGCTCACCGATGACGAGCGGGAGATAATACTAAGTGGATGTCTTATCAATGCAAATTCCCGCGCGATGCACTCCGCTGCAGAGTGCGGGCCGAGAGATTAAGGCTGGCAGGATAGCACCCGCCTCGCCGCAGGCGACTTTAAATGCGGGTGCTATAGTGCAGATCATATATGAGCTGCACTGTCTTATCAATGCAAATTCCCGCGCGATGCACTCCGCTGCAGAGTGCGGGCCGAGAGATTAAGGCTGGCAGGATAGCACCCGCCTCGCCGCAGGCGACTTTAAATGCGGGTGCTATAGTGCAGATCATATATGAGCTGCACTGTCTTATAAATTATAATCGGAGATGATAGGGCAGCTCCAAATGCATTTGTAATAAGCACTACAGTATGTTATACTTTAAACACTGACGTTTTGCCTTGGATTTACCGGAGGATTTGACAGATCATGGCGGATGTGACCGGCAAAGAGCAAACTGATAACATGCAGGACGAGCCTGAGGGTAAGACAGCTGAGGACTTCGGGAAAGAAAAGAACGGGGACAGCAGGGAGCCTGAGGAGCAAAAAAAGGATTCCGGGGAGAGGAAGCCCTGGGATATCAGGCCTTATCTGGCAGTGGGACTTACGACTGTGCTGGTGATATTTGTCGCCCTGGCGCTGTTCTTTTTCTTCTATCGCTTCAATGGATTCGCCGGAGGGGTCGGGAAAGCCATAAAGAGCGTCTACGGCGTGATCTTTGGATTGATACTGGCCTATCTCTTAAACCCGGTGATGAAGTTTTTTGAGCGGATCTTAAAGAAGCATATGTTCACCAAAGGAGAGCGGACTTACCGGCAGAATCGTGTGATCAGGGGTCTTTCGGTGACTTTTGCCATGGTATGTTTTCTGGCAGTGATAGCCATACTGATCACTCTCATGGCACCCTCGCTTATTTCCAGTATCAGGGATCTGCTGCTGACACTTAATGATAAGCTTGCCACTCTGGAGGAGTGGATAGACAGGCTTATCAGGAACAATGCCGTGGAAGGCCAGGCGGAGAATATAGCAAACCAGATATTTGACTGGCTGCAGAGTTGGCTCCAGGAAAGGGTCCTGGATTCCGGCAGTGATATCATCACCACACTGACTACCGGTGTCTACAGTTTAGTGAAGATGATAATCAATATCATCGTCGGCCTGTTCGTGGCTGTGTATGTGCTGATGACCAAGGAGCGTTTTCTCGGCCAGGTGAAGAAGATAATATATGCCATATTCAAGCCCCGGGCCGGCAATGTGATCATGGAGACTCTCCAGCAGGCCAATGATGTCTTCGGAGGATTCTTTATAGGGAAGATCATAGACTCGCTGATAATAGGGTTCATATGTTTCGTGGTCCTTTCGATCATGAATATGCCTTACACTGTGCTGGTCTCCGTTATCGTGGGTGTTACCAATATCATCCCAGTATTCGGGCCTTACATCGGGGCGGTACCCAGCGCACTTTTGATCTTTCTGGTCAGCCCGATACAGGCGCTGTACTTTATAATATTTATCATTATCCTGCAACAGGTGGACGGACAGCTTCTGGGGCCGAAGATCCTGGGGAGCACCACAGGGCTAACACCCTTTTGGATCATTTTCGCTATTCTTCTTTTCGGAGGAAGCTTCGGAATAGTGGGAATGATCTTCGGTGTGCCTATATTTGCGGTGATATATTATATAATCAAGCGTATAGCCGAGTATTTCCTTGGGAGGAAGGGACTGCCCCGGCAGACAAAGAATTATATCAGGCTGAATCGTGTCAATGTGGACACTAATCAGATAGAAGAGTCTGATGAGGACCGCAGGGTCATCATCGAGGCTTTAAAGCGCAGCAGAAGAAAGCAACCGGAAAATAAGGAATAACATGAGGTGAGACATTGGACAAGTACGAGTACAAACTTAAACTGGACGAATTGAAGGAGCTTGTGGATTTAAAGGATTACAAGCGGGCCGGAGAGCTGGCGGACACTATCAGCTGGAAGAAGGTCAGGAATGCCAAGACCCTTCTTATGGTTGCGAATGTGTATGAGGCCCTGGAGCGCTATGATTCCTGCCGGGAGGTGCTGCTCCAGGCTTATGAGCATTCTACGGCCGGGCGTAATATCGTCAGCCAATTAGCTGAGATCGCCATCAAGGCCAGGAATGTGGGGGAAGCCGAGGAGTATTACAATGAGTTTCTGGAGATGGCTCCCAGAGACAATCAGCGTTACGTCCTGGCATACAAGATCAGCTGCCTTAAGAATGCTCCGTTATCTGACAGGATCGCTATCCTTGAGGAGTTCAAGGAAAAGGAGTACACGGAAATGTGGGCCTATGAGCTGGCAGTGCTATACAGCCAGGCCGGCATGCGTGAGAAATGTGTGGAGACCTGCGACGAGCTTGTTATCTGGTTCGGGGACGGAGAGTATGTGGAGAGAGCTCTCGACCTTAAGAGGAGCTTCCAGCCCCTTACTCCTTCGCAGGAGGAAAAGTATCAGAAGTTCCACTCGCAGAAGGGTATGGTGGAGATCAATATTCCCCAGAAGACCGAGCCCAATATGCTGGAAGCCGGAGTGGTTATCCCCGGAGCGGTGACACAGCCGGAGATGACGGTGACCGCCAGCAAGTTCAACACGGCGAACCTCCAGGAGGAGCTGAACCGCAGCATGAAACAGATCATGGAGGCCACAGAGGAGAATACTGTCAGAGATACTTTAAAGAGCATTAGGAAGATAGTCCAGGATATACCTTATCTGGAGGGTGAGGAGCAGGAGGCCATTTCCTCCCGGGCTAAGATTCGGGAGGAGGTTAATGAGGAGCTCAAGGCGGACTTTAAAGAGCGCATGGGTGAGGAAACCGGCGAGGATGCCGCTGAAAGACGTATTACTCCCGCAGAGACTGCAGGGATGAGCATAGAGGAGATACTTGCCGACTGGGAGAAGACCAAGAAGGCGGCTCAGGCTGCTATAGAGGCGGCGGAGCAGAGGAAGCTGGATCTGGAAAAGAAGCAGGCTCTCGATGAGGCTAATCAGATAATGAAAAGGCTTGATGAGCTGGTACCCATACTTTCAGCCGCACCCGGTGAGGACATGCCGAAAAGCGGCGGTACAGTGGCTGATACAGTTCTTTCAGAACAGCCCATACAGATGGAGAAAGCCACGCCGAAGCAGTCAATGACTGAGGATATCAGCTATTCGGCCCTTGCGGCAGCAGCGGCAGAGAGCGCAGCGGCCATGGTCAGGAAGCAGGCGGCACAGGCGGCAGCAAAAAATGAGCAGACTGACGTAACGGTGCAGGAGCAGCCTGAAGAGGCGGCATCCTCTGTTTTGCCTGTTCCGACTGAAGAGCCTGTTCAGAATGCAGCTGTCGGAGAACAGCCTGTATCAGAGGTGCCCACCCAGCCTGCACCGGCCAGACCTGTCATGGATGAGGATGCGGCGCTGGAGCAGATCCTGGCTCAGGAGATGAGTGCAGTTGCAGCGGAGGAAGTCGGCGAGGGCGAGGATTTCTTCGACGAACCGGATGATGAGGAGATGCGAGAGACAGAGTCTTTGGAGCATTCAACTGTGCCTGCTGCGGGATCTGTGGCCGGGACTGTCCCGGTGACGCCTGCGGCTGAGCCGCCTGTTTCCGCGACGAAGCCTGTACTGGAGACCAGAGCTGCCGTGGCACCGATGGGCATAGCGACGGATGCCGAGGGCGGTGTGATACTATCCGATGAAATTAAAGACATGTTTACCTATTTCATTCCCATACCGGGAATGCCGGAGCAGATATCCCAGGCTCTTGGGAATATTGTCAGGGCCATGGACGGATCTCCTGACTCTGTAAAGGGCAATATGGTCATAATCGGTGAGGAGGGCAGCGGCAAGACCGTTATGGCTCAGAACCTGATAAAGGCTGTCCAGAAGATGACTGGGACCGATGACCGGAAGATAGGCAAGATCAGCGCCTCAGCTGTCAATAAAAGAGATTTCGCTGTGCTTGCCGCCAAGGTGGGTGGAGGATATCTCATTATAGAGAAGGCAGGGGAGCTGACTCCTGAGGCAGTAGCCCATATGTCGGCTGCCATGGAGGGCAATACCGGAGGACTCACAGTGATACTGGAGGACAACAGTGTGGGTATCAGGCATGCGCTGGCCATGGACAGTTCCTTTGCTGAGAAGTTTACCGGAAAGGTCAATATCCCTATTTTCACCATCGATGAGCTGGTGGACTTCGGCAGGTCGTACGCTGTGGAGATGGGATGTCAGATTGATGAGATGGCTATCCTGGCGCTGTACAACCGTATCAACAACATACAGAAGCTGGATCAGCCCACTACCCTGGCCGAGGTCAAGGACATCCTGGATAAGGCCATAGAGCACGCAGAGGGCGGAGGCATCAAGAAGATTTTTGCAAAGAAATATAATGATGAGGATAATCTCATCCTTCGGGAGGAGGATTTTGACTAGAAAGCGTCCTCAATAGACAGACATAGGGCATGCTTGCATGACCGTATGGCGGTCTATTAGAGGACCAAGACATCATGAGCAAGAAGGCCGATAGGCCGGATTGCGAACGATGGCGGCGATTGTGGGAGTACGAAGTACGGAGCAATCGGCTTTCGTAGAAAAAGGAGGTAAAGTATGGGGCACATTACGGAATATGACATGTATCTTTTCGGAACGGGGGTACATTACGATATCTATAAGAAGCTGGGCGCACATCCCGAGGAGAATGGGGGAGTGGATTTTGCGGTCTGGGCTCCCAACGCTGAGAAGGTCTGGGTCATAGGCGAGTTCAATAACTGGGACGAGACGGCGGATCTGATGGAGAGGCTTGAGCCTAACGGTATATGGGAGCTCTGCGTCCCTGAGGCAAAGCTGGGGGATATGTACAAATATCTCATCCTGACAAAGGACGGACGTAAGCTCTACAAGGCTGATCCCTATGCGAATTATGCGGAGGTGAGACCGGGGACGGCTTCCCGGATAGCGGACATTTTAAAGATTAAATGGTCTGATGACAAGTGGATGAAATCCAGGGCAGAGGTGGAGAATGTCTATGAGCAGCCCATGAATATCTATGAGGTGCATCCCGGTTCCTGGAAAAGACATACGGGGTACACTGAGGACACCGGCTATTACACGTACAGGGAGATGGCCGTGGAGCTGGCGGATTATATGAAAGAGATGGGCTACACTCATGTGGAGCTCATGGGGATATCAGAGTATCCTTTCGATGGATCCTGGGGCTATCAGGTGACAGGATATTATGCCCCCACCTCCCGCTATGGCACTCCGGAGGATTTCGCCTGGATGGTGAATTACTTCCACAAAAAGAAGATAGGTGTCATCCTTGATTGGGTACCGGCCCATTTTCCCAGGGATGCCCATGGACTGGCAGAGTTCGACGGCACCTGCCTCTATGAGTATGCGGACAGCAGGAAAGGCGAGCATCCTGACTGGGGGACCAAGATATTCGATTACAGCAAGACAGAGGTGAAGAATTTCCTTCTGGGCAGCGCCCTGATGTGGGTGGAGCAGTATCATGTGGACGGCCTTCGCGTGGATGCCGTAGCTTCCATGCTCTATCTGGACTACGGAAAACAGAACGGCCAGTGGGTACCGAATATCTACGGCGGGAATCAGAATCTGGAGGCCATTGAGCTGTTCAGGCATTTAAACACTCTGGTCCGGGGCAGGAATAACGGAGTATTCATGATAGCAGAGGAGTCCACAGCCTGGCCCATGGTTACCGGCAGCGCTGCAGACGGAGGGCTTAATTTCTCCTACAAATGGAATATGGGATGGATGCATGATTTCCTGGATTACATGAAGCTGGATCCCTTTTTCAGGAAAGATAATCACAATAAGATGACTTTCGCCATGACTTATAACTACAGCGAGAAGTACATACTGGTGCTCTCCCATGACGAGGTGGTTCACTTAAAATGTTCAATGCTGAATAAGATGCCGGGACTGGGAATAGATAAGTTCCGGAACCTGATGTGCGGATATGCTTTCATGATGGGGCATCCCGGCAAGAAGCTGCTCTTTATGGGAGGCGAGTTCGGACAGCTCCGGGAGTGGAGCGAGACCAGGGAGCTTGACTGGTATCTTCTGGATGAGCCTGAGCACGCACATTTGCAGGAGTTTGTGAAGCAACTCAATGCCATATACAATAAATACCCGGCCTCGTATCAGCTGGACGATCAGCCCGGGGGTTTCGAGTGGATTAATGCTGATGACGCTTACAGGAATATCTTCAGCTTCGTCCGCCACAGCAAGACCGGAAGAAACAGCCTGCTCTTCGTGATCAATTTCTCGCCAATGGAGTACCCGGACTACCGTGTTGGTGTGCCAAAGAAAAAGAAGTACAGCCTGATCCTGGACGGCAGCGCCGGGGAATTCGGGGGAGCGGGGCGTGATCGCGACGTCACCTATCAGGCCGAGAAGCAGCCCTGTGACAACCGGGATTACTCCTTCGCATATCCGCTTGATCCCTATGGGATAGCTATATTTAAGTTCTGAATAATTTTATTAAAGGCGCGAGCAGTGCCCGCGCCTTATTTCTAACACTTTTCCGGTTCCGGATACTCTACTCCAAAAGTCTCCACTGTGACTTTCTTCATGGCCTGCTTCTTCAGCGGCTTATCGTTCCAGTCAGTCTTTACCGTCGCAATCTTATCAACTGCATCGAGCCCCTCGATGACTTTCCCAAATGCTGCGTATTCCCCGTCCAGGTGAGGCGCTTTTGCGTGCATGATGAAGAACTGGCTGCCTGCCGAATCTTTTACCATGGTGCGGGCCATGGAGAGGACTCCCGGGTCGTGGGCCAGGTCATTTTTGAATCCATTGCTGGCAAACTCCCCTTTGATGCAGTAGCCCGGGCCACCAGTGCCGGTGCCCTGAGGATCTCCGCCCTGGATCATGAAGCCGGGGATGACCCGGTGAAAGATGACTCCGTCGTAGTATCCCCTGTTTGCCAGGGAGATGAAGTTGTTTACCGTGTTGGGAGCTGTCTCCGGATAGAGCTCCGCTTTGATGATATCGCCGTTTTCCATTTCGATGGTGACTATAGGATTCTGTGCCATAATTCCGGCCTCCTTTTTTAAATTTCCATTATTTTATCCGATGCCGGGATATTATGCAACACCTCAAAAGATTTAACATTATTTTCACTTTTTCAACAAAAAATCATCTGGATTTTGCGGCTTTTGGTGCTATAATATCTGTATACGTGGGATTTTCGGAATACCCCGGACATCTCTAAATTTTATCATATGTTTAGGAGGGATAGAAATGGCTAAGACAAAAGTTATTTCTGCGAAAGAAGCAGGCGCTCTTGTAAAAGACGGCGATACCGTCCTCATCGGCGGCTTCATGACCAACGGCACAGCGAAATCCATCGTAAACGAAGTGACAGCGAAGGATCTTACTGTTGTCTGCAATGATGCAGGCTTTCCCAATGAGGGCACAGGCAGGCTTCTCCACAATCATCAGATTAAGAGGCTGATCGCCACCCACGTCGGTCTGAACAAGGAGTGCGGAGAGCAGTACAACAGCGGCGAGCTTGACTTAAAGCTCCAGCCCCAGGGCACACTGGCAGAGCAGGTTCGCGCAGGCGGCGCAGGCCTGGGCGGATTTTTGACTCCCACCGGCATCGGCACCATCATCGCTGACAGCAGCGCTCCCACCACCCTGGAGGGTAAGCAGATCATGGAGATTGAAGGGAAGGAGTACATCCTTGAGAAGCCTATCCGCGGGAACGTAGCTATCATCCAGGGTTACATTGCCGATGAGGCCGGCAATGTCCGCTACAAAGGATCCACCAGGAATTTCAACATCCCCATGGCATCCGCTGCCGACACTGTCATCGTCGAGGTCGAGAAGATCGTCCCCGCCGGCGAGATCGGACCGAACTATGTAGAGACTCCGCATATCTTCGTAGATTACTTAGTATTAAAGGAGGAAGCATAAGATGGAAAGAAGCGAAATTAAACCCTATATCGCAAAACGTGTTGCGAAAGAGATCCATGACGGTGATGTGGTCAATTTAGGTATCGGCCTTCCCACCATGATCCCCGACTATATGGACCCCAGTATCAAGATTACCCTGCAGTCCGAGAATGGATTCATCGGTCTTGCCTCCGTAGATCCTGAGTCTGATGATGCTCCCTACACCGTCAATGCAGGCGGACAGCCCGCCGGCATCGAGAAGGACGGCATGTTCTTTGATTCCTGCACATCTTTCGGCATCATTCGCGGCGGCCATGTGGACGCTACTGTCCTGGGCTCCCTGCAGGTAGATAAGCACGGAAATATCGCTAACTGGATCATCCCCGGCAAGATGGTTCCCGGCATGGGCGGAGCTATGGATTTGGTTGTCGGTGCCAAAAAGGTCATCGTGGCCATGGAGCACACCCAGAAGGGCAATCCGAAAATCCTTAACGACTGCACTCTTCCCCTGACCGCTCAGGGACAGGTGAATATGATCGTCACCGAGATGGCAGTCATCGATGTCACTCCCGACGGCCTTGTACTGAAAGAGTATAACCCGGAGTTCACCGTAGAGCAGATCCAGGCAGCCACTGAGGCAGAGCTGATCATCTCCCCGGATCTGAAGCCTATTGAAGCGTAATTGATCATTTAAAAAGCCCCGCACAGTCGCGCGGGGCTTTTTCTATTCATCTGTACATATTTTCAAACCCAATTC